>CBDUUY010000274.1:0-3191 GCA_965370535.1 uncultured bacterium | reverse complement strand
GCGCGCCAATCGCACGGACGAGGTTCCGCCACTCCTCGCAGTGGAATGGCGGAGCCGAGGACACCGCGAATGGCGATGATCTGGCCGTCGACATGAGTGGCATCTATTGATCAGCGGGCTCCTGGGAACTCGGTGAGCAGGCCCCCCTCCCGCAACCCGCCCGCCGCCTTCAGCACCTTGTGGCGATGCACGCCAAGGTCGGCGGCGATCCTATCGACGTCCACCGGCCCTGCGGCGGCCCTGCCGAGGATTGCCAGACGCATCGGATCCAGGGCCAGGCGGAGAAAGGCAGAAGGAGGCAGCACGGAGCCAGGCTGCCGGCGGAATGCCTCTCCGATCTCGCCCCCCGTGTGTCAGGCGCTCCCGCCCGAAGCCACCCCGAGTGCCCGCCGCGAGTCGGCCACCTGGTAGAGGCCCGCCGCCGGGTCGAACATCGCCACGCCCACACCACCGAAATACATGCTGAGGTCCGGGAAGCGCCGCACCTGCATGTCGTCGAAACCGGTCATCGGCAGGCCCGGCTCGTGGGCGATGGTCGGCTCCCCCTCGAACATCTCGACGTGCACCCGCGGATACTCCACCGCCTCACTGAGAGACATACCCAGGTGCACGAAGTTGAGCAGCACCTGAGAGATCGCAGTCGTGATCCTGCCGGCACCGGGGGAACCGATCGCCAGGATCGCCCCATCCGGCCGTCGTGCCACCGTCGGGGCCATGTTCGACACCAGCCGGGTTCCCGGCTCAAAGGCACCCAATCCCCCGGGCTGTAGTTCGAGTTCACCCAGCGAATTGTTGAGCCATATGCCGGTGCCGGGGACCATCACCCCCGACCCATACCCGGCCGAGGCCGTTATGGCGCATGCCAGCCCATCGGTATCCACTGCCGAGGTGTGAATGGTCGATGGCGAGTCCAACAACCGCCGATGGTCGCCCAGGCGGGCCGTCTCCAGCAGGGATTCGACCGCAGCCTCCCTGTCACCGGCCCCATCGAGGTGCTTGCTCCGGTATTCCAGTACGGAGCGCTGCACCGTCGCCAACCGGCGAAGCTCCTCACCCGTCCATTCCGTGAACGAATGGTCACCGGCCAGCAGAAGGATCGCCGCCATCACCGCCCCGCCGATGGCAGGGGCCGGGTTGGTGGCGACCTGCCACTCATCTGCCTGCACGACGATCGGTTGGCGGCGGATGGGCCGATACGCCGCCAGGTCGTCTGCGGTGAGCCGGCCCCCGTGTGCCGACATGTCCTCCGCCATCACCCGCCCGATCTCACCCGTGTAGAAGGCACCAGGGCCGTGGTCGGCGATCATCTGCAGCGCATCGGCCAAACCATCGATGAGCACCGCTTCGCCTTCCAGCAATGGTGTACCGTCATCGTGGTGAAGGGCCCGATGGCTATCGGGATGTTTGTCGAAGATGGGCTGGTGGGCGTAGGTGAGATAGGTCGCCGACGTGGACGACAGAGGGAAGCCGCGGCGGACCCAGCCGACGGCCGGAGCCACCACCTCCGCCCACGGCATCGAGCCGTACTCCTGCGACGCGGCGCCGAGACCGGCGAACGCCCCCGGCGTCGCCACCGAGCCGTAGCCCACCATCGTCTCCATACCCCCGCCGTACGTCATCACCACCCGGTCGCCGAACTCCGCCGGCGGGCCGGCCAGTCCCCTGCCCGGCATCTCGGCATAGGCGTCGATCACCACCGGATCGCCCGAGGGCGGCCAGATCGTGATGAAGGCGCTCCCGCCCGGGGCAATGATGCCCGGGCCCGTACACATGCCGGCAATCGTGGCTGCAATGGCGGCGTCCACCGCGTTACCGCCGTGGTCGGCGATGTCGGCCGCCGCACCGGCGGCGATCCTGGAGCCCGCGGAGATGGCGACTCTGCGCATGGAGAGGACAGGGTACTCGCCGCCCTCAGCCGGTCTCGACGGGGACCTCGCTGCGCAGGCACACCTGATCGGCCACCACCTCGAGGCGGCTTCTGCGCCCCTCCGAGCCACTCCAGAACCGCCGCTGCACCGACCCGGCCACCCACACCGACCTCCCGGGGGCCGGCTCTGCATCGAGCAGATCGTCCGGCGGATCCCAGAGCACCACCGGCACCACATCCACCCGACGGCGCGGTTCTTCGCTGCGCACGGTGATCAGATACCGGGCGAGACGGCCGCCCTCTTCGAATTGGCGGATCTCGGGGGGCGCAGCGAGCCGGCCGCCGAGCACGACGAGGTTGAGGTCCATGGGGGGCACCCTTCCGGGGAAGGCGGGGTATCGGTCACGTTATGAGTGGCCTGTGACAGGTTCCGAGCCGGTAGGGTGCCCTTCATGGCAGTTTCCGTCACATCACTCGGCCACGATCTCTACCTGATCGACGGCTTCATGCACGGCGAACCGGAGCGGCTTGCCTGCTACCTGTTCGACACACCGGAGCGGGTGCTCATCGAATGTGGGCCCAGTGGCAGCCTCCACAGCCTGCTGGAGGCCCTCGATGACCTCGGCATCGACGATATCGCCACTCTTGCGGTCACCCACATACACCTCGATCACGCCGGTGGCGCCGGCCATTTCGCACTCCGTTACCCCAACGCCAAGATCGCAGTGCACACCAAGGGGGCCCGCCACCTGGCCGACCCCTCGCGGCTCTGGTCGTCGGCAACGCGGGTGTGGGGCCCCGAGAACATGGAGGCGCTGTGGGGTCCCATGGAGCCGATAGACAAGGACCGCCTCATGGTCATCGACGAAGGCGACCGCATCCCCCTGGGCGGCGGCCGATCGATCGAGGTGCTCGCCACCCCCGGCCATGCCAAGCACCATGTGGTCTACCTGGAGGACGAGTCGGGCGGTGCCTTCGTCGGCGATGCGGTAGGCATGGCCTTCCCCCACGGCCACATGGTGCAACCGGTTACTCCCCCGCCGGATTTCGACCCCGACCTGGTCGCCGTGCAATTGCACAGGCTGGCCGATCGTGACCCCGCATTCCTGGGGTTTGCCCACTACGGACCGGAACGGGATGCACCAAAGGCACTCGCCGAGGCCGAGTCACGCCTCTGGGAATGGATCCGCTGGGTGCAGGAGGCTGCCAGGGGCGGTCCCGAGCACCTGGCCGATGCCATGCGCACCTGGGTGCTGGACGGCTACCGAGCAGACGGTTACTCCGAGGCCATCATCGACCACTACGACAAGAACACCTTCTGGCC
>CBDUUY010000273.1:0-3209 GCA_965370535.1 uncultured bacterium | reverse complement strand
TGCTGTCCATGGTAATGCACGGCGAATTATGCACATCGTTTGCCGGGGGACCGTTCGGGCCCCTCGTGGCCGTTGGGGTGATGATCGGGATGTGGCGCCTCTACCGGCGGTCGGTGAGCGATATCGAGACCCGAGTGCCGGCATGAGTGAGGCGACGCTCCGCAAGTTCCGCAAGGAGATCCATGCCGGGACCGTGGCACTGGTGCTGTTGTCGCTGCTGGAGAGATCCGACGAGGAGATGTACGGGTACCGGATCGCCAAGGTGCTGGAGGAGGCGGGCGGTCTTCCGGTCAAGCAGGGCACCCTGTACCCGGTGCTCCGCTCCCTGGAAGGGCAGGGGTTGCTGGAGAGCAGCATCGCACCCTCCGACAGCGGACCGCCCCGCAAGCACTACACCATCACACCCGCCGGGCGGACCGCTCTGGAGGAATGGAGCACGGCCTGGAGCGAGACCCGGACGTTTGTCGACGCATGGCTGGAGGGCGACCGTGGCTGATCAGATCGAGACCTACCTGCGGTCCCTTCGGGCGGCGATGGATGGATGGGATCCGGCCCTCATCCACGACGCCGTGTACGACGCGGCCGAGTACCTCCGCAGCGCCGCCGAGGCCGGTGGTGAGGCTTCCGAACCGGATGGGCTGGCTAAGGCCATCGCCGACTACGGGACTCCGGAGGAGATCGCCGCGGCCTACATGGAGATAGAGGAGGCCGTCGCCGGGGCGTTGCGCGCTCCATCGCCGCAGATGGCATCCACCCGGACCGGCAGGTTCTTCGGGGTGTTGCGCGGCACCGGGGAGTGGTCGGCGCTGGCCTACCTGCTGACCGCGGCGGCCACCGGGTTCGTGTACTTCTTCCTGGCCGCCGGAGGCGCGGCGGTGACCGTCAGCCTGCTGATCTTTGTGGTCGGGATTCCCTTTGCCCTGTTGTACCTGGCCACCACCAGGGCCGTGTCGTTGGTGGAGGGCAGGATCGTCGAGGCGCTGCTGGGTGAGCGTATGCCGCGGCGGCCGTTGCTCGGCCCGACGGATGAGCGGTGGCTCTCCAGGTTCAAGCATTGGTTCACCGACAGGCGCACCTGGACCACTCTGGTCTACCTGGCCGCCCAACTGCCGCTGGGGATCGCCTACCTGGTCGTGTTCGGCGGGGGCCTGCTGGCTGCGGTGTGGTCGATCGTGATGCCGGTGGTGCAGATGGCCGGCGATGGGCCGTTCCTGCCTGTTGAGAAGGGCGTTGACGTGTTCCTCGACGGGTGGGCCATCCCTGTGGTGATGCTGGCCGGCGTCATGGCGATCCCGTTGCTCTTCCGTCTGGCCCGTCTTGTCGGGTCCTGGCACGGCCGGTATGCCAAGTGGATGCTGGTCGGCTCTCTCGGTCCCGCCGGGGAGTCCTGAGTCAGGGCCGCACTGCGGTCAACACCACAAACCCAGGGTCGATGGCCTCCCCGAACGCAGTAAGAGGCGGTTCCGGCAAGAGGCCGGCGGCCTGCAGCAACAGCGGATAGGTGCCTTCGCCCCTGGCCTGGGTGGTGATGACGTGCTCTTCGACCCTCCGGCCGGGACGGTGCACCCGGATCCGGCGTATCGCCGTGGAGTCCCTCTGTTGCCACCACGATTCCTCTGTGACCGTATGGGGGCCATCGGCGAACAGGCCGCCGTCCAGATCGGCCCTGGAGCGACCGGCCTTGCCCATCTTCCGGACTGCCTCGAGAGTATGCACCTCCAGGACCAGTCGCCCGCCCGGGGCCAGTGCGGCCGCCGTCCTCATCAGCAGGCCGGCAGCATCCACGGGAGGGAGCGTGTCGAGGTCACCGAACAGGAACATGATCAGATCGAACCCCCGGCCGAGTTCGGCGGTGCGCAGGTCTTCAAGGCGATATGTGCAGGCCGCCCCGGTCGTTGAGGCCTCCCTCCCGGCATACTCGATGGCGGCGGGCGCAAAGTCGATGCCGGTGCATTGGTGGCCGAGTGCAGCCAGGCGGGAGGTGTAGAGACCAGGTCCGCAGCCCAGGTCGAGTACCCGGGAGGGCCGGGTGGCCAGGATCTCGTGGTGGAGCCAGGCGGTGTGGGCGTCGATGGTCTCAAAACGGCGGGAAGCGGCGCCGTGCGCCTGGCTGAGGTGCTCGACCAACATGCGCCGGGAGAACGCGGGGTCATTCCACGGGAGTCCTCCCGACCACGGGGCCGGTGCGCTCATTGTGCGATGCCGCGCTGGCGGACCGCTTCGAAGAGCAGGATGCCCGCCGACATCGCTGCATTGAGGCTGTCCACCGAACCCGGCATCGGGATCGTCACCCGCTCGTCGGCTTGCTCCAACCACACATCGGTGAGGCCGTACTGCTCGCTCCCGATGACGAGCGCCGACCTGCCTGTGAGATCGGCCTCGAAATGGGGCTTCGTTGCCGCAGGCGTGGCTGCATACGACACGATCCCCCGTTCCCTCAGGTAGAAGATCGCATCGGAGGTGGCGGCGATCGCCAACGGCACCTCAAAAATGGTGCCCAGCGACGCCCTCACGACATTCGGGTTGAATGGGTCCGTGGCCGGGTCGCAGACGATCACTGCATCGGCGCCGGCAGCCTCGGCTGTGCGCAACATCGTGCCCAGGTTGCCGGGCTTCTCTATCGACTCGACTATCAGAAGCAACGGGTTGTCCGAAAGCTCCAGATGTGTGAGTGAGACGTCGAATTGGCGGGCGATGGCCAGCAACCCCTCCGGCCTATCCCGGTACGACGCCTTTCGGAAGGGAGCCTCGGTCACACCGACCAGTTCGGCCCCGCCCGTTACACATTCTTCGACGAGGGCCGGTTCGTTGCCTCCGAGATATAGGTCCGGGCAGGCGTAGATCTCGGTCAGTTCGATGCCGGCCGCTGCGGCCCGTCGCAGTTCGCGATAACCCTCTACGAGGAAGAGACCGCTGCGGTCCCGTTCACGCCGGCTCCGGAGGCGGACCAGGCGTTTGATCCGGTCGTTGGTGAGGCTGGTGATCGGCTCGAGGAGGCTCACCAGCCGCTCCCGCCTCCACCGCCACCTCCGCCCCCGCCAAAACCGCCGCCTCCTCCGAACCCACCGAAGGAGCTCCCTCCTCCTCCGCTGCCCCACGATGAGCCACCCCACGACGAGCCGCTGCTGCCGAACCCGCCTCCTCCTCCGAACCCACCCCACCAGGACTTGCGATCGCCGCTCCAGGATGTGTCCCGATACACCGGCTCC
>CBDUUY010000272.1:0-3223 GCA_965370535.1 uncultured bacterium | reverse complement strand
GTCTCCGATCTCGAGGACGGCGTCGCCGGCTTGCAGCATGGCTGCGGCCACGCCCAGGATTTGGGCCCTGACCTCGACTGCCGCCTTCTCGACCGCCCGGCCGGACACATAGGTCGTAGACGATGCGTATGCACCGGTGTCGAACGGCGTGAAGTCGGTGTCCGATGAGTAGACGACGATCTTGTCGAGCGGAACCCCGAGCACTTCGGCGGCGATCTGCGCCAGGATCGTGTCGGATCCGGTGCCCAGGTCGGTGGCCCCCACCAGCAGGTTGAATGAGCCGTCGTCGTTCATCTTGATGGATGCGGCGGCCATGTCTATGAGTGGGATGCCGGATCCCTGCATGTGGATGGAGAGGCCCACCCCGCGGCGCAGTGGGCCGTCACCGGGTCCCGCTGCCCGTTTGGCCTCCCACCCGAAACGCTCGGCGCCTTCGGTGAGGGCTTCGGGCAGGGCACACGACCTGATGATCTGCTCCACACCAGGGCGGCCCTCGCCGAGTTCTTTGAACACGGGTGAGCCCTCGCCGACCTGGATGTGGTTGCGGCGCCGCAACTCGATCGGTTCGATATCCAACTTCTCGGCGATCTCATCCATCGCCGTCTCGAGAGGGAAGTACGACTGGCTGGCCCCGTAACCCCGGTAGGCGCCGCCCACCGGCATGTTGGTGTAGACGGCCTTGCCGTAGAACTTGATGTGGGGCGCCTTGTTGTACAACGGAATGGTCTTCGACCCCGCATTCGAGAGCACCGTGAGGCTGTGGGTGCCGTAGGCGCCGGTGTTCTGGATGGCCTCCATCTCTATGGCGTGCAGGATCCCGTCGGCGTTGGCCCCCAACTTGACCCGTACCCGGAACGGATGCCGGGTCCTGGCCGATACGAACTCCTGGGTGCGCGAGTACTCGAAGCGGCAGGGCCGCCCCGTGCGCAGCGTCACCAGGGCGGCGACGTCCTCGACCAGGATCTCCTGCTTGACCCCAAAACCGCCGCCGACCCGGGGTTTGATCACCCGGATCCGATGGACGGGGATGTCCAGCACCGTCGCCACGATGCGGCGGAGATGGAAGGGGACCTGGGTGCTGGAGTAGAGGACCAGACGGCCGGAGTCGTCCAGATAGGACTGGACGATGTGTGGCTCCAGCGGGACGTGCTGGGCGTACTGGGTTTCGCAGGTGGTCTCGACGACCACGGCGGATTCGGCAAAACCCTGTTCGACGTCGCCGACGGCTATGTCCACGGTTGCAGCCACGTTGTGAGCGGCATCCCAGATCCCGGTGGAGTCGTCCTCGTCGTGGATGACCGGTGCGCCGTCTGCCGTCGCCTCGTCGATGGACAGCACTGCCGGCAGCACTTCGTACTCGACGTCGATGAGGAGAGCAGCCTTCTCGGCGGTCTCCTTGGTCTCTGAGGCAATCGCCGCTACTCGGTCGCCGATGAACCGGACCTTGGTGTCGAACATGCGGTTGTCGTAGGGGCTCGGCTCCGGATAACCCTGGCCGGCCGTGGTGTACCGGGTGGCCGGGGTGTTGCGGTGATCGAGGATCAGGGCGACTCCGTCGAGAGCCTCGGCCCGGGATGTATCGATCGAGGTGATCCTCGCGTGGGCGTGCGGACTGGTCAGCAATGCCACATGCAGAGTGCGGGGGAATTCGACGTCTCCGGCGAAGACCGGTTTGCCCGTGATCAATTGATGGGCATCCACCTTCTGCTCGGAGACACCGACGACCTGGAACTTCTCAGCCATCGGGGGCCTCCCGCAGCATCTCGGCGGCGGCGTGGATCGCCTCCCGCGGCTTGGTGTACCCGGTGCACCGGCAGAAGTTGCCGGCCATGGCCTCGTCGATCTCACGATCACTCGGCTGCGGGTTGTTCTTCAGCAACTCGGCGGCCGTCATCACGATCCCCGGAGTGCAGAACCCGCACTGCACGGCGCCGGATTCGAGCATCGCCGTTTGCAGCGCGTGGAGGGAGCCTTCGGTGGCCATACCTTCGAGCGTGGTGATCTCGGCCCCTCCGGAGCGGACTGCAAACACCAGGCAGGCGTTGACGGCCCGGCCGTCCAGCAGCACGGCACAGGACCCGCAGTCACCGTTGTCGCATCCGTTCTTGACGCTGGCGTAGCCCAGGCCGCGCAGCACGTCCATGAGGCTGGCTCCCAGGTCTGCGTCGGCCTCGTGTGTCGTCCCGTTGACAGAGAACGTCACTTTCACGATGCCACCCCCAGTCGGGCCGCAACCTTGGCGAGGCAACGTTCCACAGCGGCGCCGACCAACTGGCTGCGGTACTCAGCGCTGGCCCGGGAATCGGCCCGGGTCTCCACCCCGCCCTTGGCGATCCGGCCGGCTTCGACGAACGCCGCGGTGGTGGGTGGGCCGCCCACCAGGAACTGCTCTGCCCCGGTGGCCGTGGTGCCCAGGGCCGGGGTCTCTCCGACCACCACCCTGGCCATGTCGATGATGCCGTCGTCGTCGAGGCGAAGCACACATGCGGCGTTGAGCAGGGCCAGGTCGAAGAACGTCCTCAGGAACTTGTGGAACCCGGCGGCAACGTGGCCATCGAGGGTGGGGATGGTGACACCGGTGATCAGCATCCGGCTGCGGTGATGCTCTTCCTCGTAGAAGGAGGAGATCGGGCCTTCTCTGTCCTGCCCGTCGTACCAGTGGATGGTGGTGTCGAGGGCCGCCAGCACCGGGATCACGTCCGAGAGACGGCCTCTGGCGAGGTGGCCTCCCAGGGTCGCCACATTGCGGAGCAGCGGCGAGCCCACATGCACCAGCATCTCCGGCAGCACCCCGCCGAGGTGGGCGGCGAGGCCCGGGTGCTCCAGCATGGCGGTGAGGGTGGCGTTCGCTCCCACCGTGAACCCGGTGTCGGACTGGGTGATGTCCGCGAGGGGCAGGTTCATCAGATCCACCAGCGTGGTGGGCCGTTTCCTGTTTTGCAGCATCACGTCGGTGCCCCCTGCGATCGGCAGGGCATCATCGCCGAGGGCGGCGAAAGCCTCTTCGATCGTTGTGGGACGCACCAGCGCTTCTATGTTCGAGACCGACAAGGGATCATCCTCCTTCAACTCCACCCTACGGCAGGACGGAGAGGGTCGGGCACACACATATCGTGCTGCGGCCGTCTCATGAGCGCCAGAGGCTGCGTTAGCCTGGCGGGAGACCGGGGTCCGGTCGATCCCTTGGATTCAGAGGAGGCAGATTCGGCATGAGCGGCTCCAG
>CBDUUY010000271.1:0-3259 GCA_965370535.1 uncultured bacterium | reverse complement strand
GGGGCGAACTCGCGGAGATGATGGATGCCAACCACCCATTCGAAGCGTTGGCCCGCGTCTACCTGCACCCGATCCTCAACCGCTCCACCGGCCACAAACTGAGGGCCATGCAGCAGATGGTGGGCGACTTCTCGATCGACGGAGTGATCCTGCACTCCGATCGCTCATGCAAGCCATACTCGCTCGGTCAGATCGACCAACGCGATCGCCTGGTCAACGAGGCGGGGGTCCCCGCCTTGCTGCTGGAGGCCGATCACAACGACCCGAGGTCGTTTGCGGAGGAGCAGGCGATGATGCGCCTCGAGGCGTTCGGGGAGATGATGGCGCCATGATCCGGATAGCCGGGATCGGCATCGACGCAGGTTCGACAACCTGCAAGTTGGCAGCCGTCGACGCCGCCGGGAACATCGTGGCATCCCGCCTCGAGCAGGCTCACCCGCACATCGAGGTCCAGGTAGAGGAGATGCTCAAGTGGCTTCGCTCCCAGCATGGGGCGGCCCACGGCCTGCCCTGCGTGGCCACCGGCTACGGCCGCAAACTGGTGCAGTGCGCCGACCGGCAGGTCACCGAGATCACCTGCCACGCCCGTGGCGTGTTCCGCGACCTGCAGCGCTCCGGCACGCTCGTCGACATCGGGGGCCAGGACAGCAAGGTCATCCGGATCGGAGACGACGGACGCCCGGTCGACTTCGTGATGAACGACAAGTGTGCAGCAGGGACCGGCAGGTTCCTCGAGTACACGGCGGGGCGTCTCGGAGTGGAGATCGACGACCTGGGCGAGCGCGTGCTGGCCAACGGCACCGAAGAGCAGATCACCTCGACGTGCACCGTGTTTGCAGAGTCGGAGATCATCTCGTTGATCGCCCACGGTGCCGGCGTCGATGCCATCCTGCGCGGACTGCACCGCTCCCTGGTCGGCAGAATCGTTGCGATGATCCACAGCGTCGGCTGGGCGCCGCCGCTGATGCTGTCCGGTGGCGTCGCCCTGAACGCTGCGGTCCGGGTGATGATCGGCGAGGCGCTGGGCGAGTCCGTGACCGTGCCCGACGAGCCGCAACTGACCGGAGCCTACGGCGCGGCCCTGCTGGCGATCGAGGGCGCGTAGCGTCTTCCTTCTCCCCCACCTGCGGGGAAACGGCCCCCGGAGGGAGAGAAGAGAGACGGCGATGGCCCCGATGGCTCGCTCCATCGCTCCCGACTCAATGCTCTGCCCCCGGGCACGAACCGGGCAGTGAGGCCAACCTCCCGACACGGGTGCGAGGACGCTCATTTGCGGCAGGATCGCACCCTGGGGAGCGGCGCAGGTGTCGCATGTGGGCGGGTTGGCTGCCTGGATATGCCCGACGTAGTCTGTGGTCATGCCCATCCCCGACTTCGAACTGGCCAGAATCCGTCGCTGGGCCGATGCCAAGGTCCCCGATCACGCCCGCGAGAGCATCCGCATCGAGGTGAACGTAGGACGTGGGTTCGTGACGATCTACGAATGCCGGCCACCTTGGAGATCCGACTTGGGACCCGAGTGGACCCGGACCCCCGTCGCCAGGCTCAGGCGACGATCCAAGGACGCTCTGTGGACGCTGTACTACCCATTCCGGGCCAGTGGCTTCCGCAGATACACCCGGCTGGAACCGTCTTCCCTTGTCGATGATCTCTTGGCCGAGGTCGACGACGATCCGACCTGTCTCTTCTGGGGTTGAACTCCCGCTCCCCCAATGACCCACAATCCCCGGGCCTGTGACGAACGGTTCATGAGCGCCCGACCCCACCGTGGGGAGCCGTGTCCGTATCGCCTTTAGGCCCCGACCCGCGAACACACCTGATGAGGCGCCCCCGGGATCAACCGGCAGCAGCGTCCCCGGCGCCCGGGACCCCGGGTTGGTGATGGTGCGCAGTGAGGTCGTGTGCGTCGGAGTCGCCGCTGGGATCGACGTGCACCAGTGCCTCAGTCGTGAACGGGAAGCCGTGCATGACGTCGTGGGCGACCGCTTGGGCGATCTGGTGTCCCTCCCGGACGGATGACTCGGGGTCGACGGCGACCACCAGGGTGACGAGCATCCGGTGTCCATGCCACCGCATCCGAACATCACTCACGGAGTCCACACCCTGGGCCGATCGTGCGACCTCTGTTGCCCTGTCGACGAGTGCTGGATCGACACCGTCGAGGACTCGTCCGAACACTCTCGTCGCCGAGCGCTTGAGCAACACGAGGATCATGGCGGCCACCATCAACCCGGCTGCAGGGTCTACCCAATCGGCTCCGAACACAGCCCCTAGGCCGGCGGCCACCACTGCAAGGGATGTGAGTGCGTCTGCCCTGGCGTGATGGCCATCGGCGATCAATGCCTCAGACGAGATCCGTTGCCCAACCCGCATCCGGTACCGGGCGACCAGTTCGTTTCCGATGGCGCCGATGAACCCGGCTGCGATCACCCATGGCACGTGTTCCAGCGATCTCGGGTCGAAGAGACGACGGATGGATTCCCATGCAACGCCACCGGGCGAGACCGCTATTGCGGCAACGATGAACAGGCCTGCGAGGTCTTCGGCCCGACCCAGACCAAAGGTGAATCGCTTCGAGGAGCCACGGCGACCGAGAGCAAAGGCAATCCACAGCGGCACCGCCGTCAGGGCATCGGTGAGGTTGTGCAGCGTGTCGGACAGCAGGGCCACCGAACCGGTGACCACCACGAGGACCGCTTGGAGAGCTGCTGTGATACCCAACCCCGCCAGCGATACCTTCGATGCCCGGACCCCCGCCGCTCCTGTTTCGGCCAGTGGCGGGTCCTGGTCGTGATCATGGGAATGCTGGAGCATCCGACGGATACGATCAGCGAACCCGGCGGCTCCAGCTTCGGCCTCATTGTGATGATGGTGATCGGCCATGACGGATCACCACGGTAGGCCACACCACCTTCGGCGAGAAGTTGCCATCGGCTTGCAGTAGCCACGTTTCCAGCCGGAGACCTCATGAGCGAAGACGCCCATCTGGCCCGCCACGGGTTTCCGTCTGGTCTACCCCGATTGCACCCCTCGGTGAGACCCACCGGCGAGCCTCGGCCGCAGCCTCATCGACCACCAAAAGCGGAGTTCGGTTCGGGTGCGCCCGAACTGCAGGGTGGGGTGCGGCCTATCTGACCCGAGCCTGCACTCAGCGCAGGCCGCGGATGAAGGGCAGTGAGAGCGCCGCGGGCTGCCGGAACTTCTTGGTGATGGCGAACATGACCAACAGCGTCAGCACATACGGGGCCGCGGCGAGCAT
>CBDUUY010000270.1:0-3272 GCA_965370535.1 uncultured bacterium | reverse complement strand
CCGTCGTATGGGCCTGGAACCGGTGGCAGGCAGGACCGAATTTCTGCTGGCGGGGCGTTAGGTTCCGCGCTCAGCCGAAGCGGCGCCCGCACGAGAAGCAGACGGCGTCCATATCGGTGGTCGGCCCCTTGCACCAGGGGCAGGGGAGATCGAGATCGGCGTCCTCGTCGATGGCCAGGAGTTTGGAGAGGGGGACGTTGGCACCCGACGGGTAGCGCCGCCGCAGCGTGAAGGCCGGCATGCACAGTGCCGCCACCAGGATCGCAAACACGTCCGTCTCCTCGGTCGGTTCCGGCAGCCAGGCTAGAACGGCTCGCCGGTTGGCCGGTGGATTTCCACAGGAGCCGGTTGGCCGGCGGGCGATCCGGTGAGCGTTACCCTGTGTGACCCATGGCCACCACACTCACTCTCCCCGACGGGTCCCCGCTCGAACTCCAGGACGGGGCCACCGGATACGACGCCGCCGTATCGATAGGCCCCCGTCTGGCCAAGGCCGCTGTTGCGGTCAAGGTGGACGGTGTCCCCTTCGACCTGAACATCCCTCTGCCGGCATCAGGCACGCTCGAAGTCGTCACGGCCAACAGCGACGACGGCCGTCACATTCTCCGGCATTCGGCTGCGCACATCATGGCGCAGGCGGTGCTGGGTCTGTTCGAGGGCTCGACGTTTGCGATCGGGCCCGCCATCGAAGACGGCTTCTACTACGACTTCGACATCGGCAGGGCGTTCACCCCCGACGACCTGGAAACGATCGAGTCTCGTATGGCCGAGATCGTCGCCGAGGATCAGCCCTTCGAGCGCAGCGCCATGTCCAAGCAAGAGGCGCTGGAGTTGTTCGCCGGCCACCCGTACAAGGTGGAGATCATCGAGTCCGTGGACGAGGGCGAGGGTGCCGGCGGCGACGAGGTGAGCGTCTATCGCAACGGGGAGTTCGTCGATCTGTGCCGCGGCCCCCACCTGCCGGGCACCGGCAGATTGCCCGCCTTCAAACTGCTGCGCATCGCCGGCGCCTACTGGCGGGGTGACGAGAAGCGTCCCCAGTTGCAGCGGATCTACGGCACTGCCTGGGAGAGTCGCAAGGCGCTGGCCGACTACCTGGAGCGTCTCGAGGAGGCCCGCAAGCGGGATCACCGCAAGCTGGGCACCGAACTGGACCTGTTCTCGTTCCCGGCAGAACTCGGCAGCGGCCTGGCCGTGTGGCATCCCAAGGGGGCCACCACCCGCATGATCATGGAGGACTACAGCAAGCGGACCCACCTGGCCCACGGCTACGACCTGGTGGCCTCCCCCCATATCGCCAAGGCTCGGCTCTGGGAGACCTCGGGGCACCTCGACTTCTACGCCGAGAGCATGTACCCGCCCATGGAACTCGACGGCGGTGACGAATACCTGCTCAAGCCGATGAACTGCCCGTTCCACATGCTGATATTCAAATCGCGGGCACGTTCGTATCGGGAACTGCCGCTGCGGATGTTCGAACTCGGCACGGTGTACCGATATGAGCTGTCCGGGGTCGTCCACGGGTTGATGCGGGCCAGGGGCTTCACCCAGGACGACAGCCACATGTTCGTCACCGAGGCCCAGTTGGCCGACGAGTTGCAGAGCCTGCTCGACTTCACCCTGATGGTGCTGAGGGACTTCGGGTTCGACGACTTCGAAGCGGACCTCTCCACCCTCCCGGAGAAATTCGTCGGCAGGCCCGAACTGTGGGAGAGGGCGACGAGTGCATTGCGCGATGCCCTCGAGACCGCCGGGATCGAGTATTCGGTGGCCGAGGGGGAGGGGGCCTTCTACGGTCCCAAGATCGACATCCACGTTCGCGACGCCATCGGGCGCCGCTGGCAGATATCCACCCTCCAGTTGGATTTTGCCCAGCCGGAGAACTTCAACCTCGAGTACACCACCCCTGAGAACACCAGGGAGCGCCCGGTGATGATCCATCGGGCCCTGTTCGGGTCGGTGGAACGCTTCTTCGGCATCCTGTTGGAGCACTACGCGGGTGCTCTTCCCGGGTGGCTGTCACCTGTTCAAGTATCGATCGTGCCTGTGGCCGACCGGCATCTGGAGTACGCCACCGAAGTGGCCGGAGGTCTGGAGGGACGCGGCCTGCGAGTCGAGGTGGATGGAGCCGACGACACCGTCGGCGAGAAGATCCGCAGGGCGATCGTGGACAAGCACCCGGTGGTGCTGGTCGTCGGCGACACCGATGTCGAATCCGACACGGTCGGTCTGCGCATCCGCGGCGAAGAGGAAGAGCGCGGGGTGCCGCTCGGCGAAGCAGCGGAGCGGATCTGCACCTTCTGCGACCCGCCGCGCTGAGGCACCCGCCCGCGGTCTACACATTGATCTACGCAGCGCCGTCGCGCTTGTAGGCTGGCGTGTCGGCCGGTCGAATCTTCCGAATCTTCCGAAAAGGACCTCCGTTGAAGCGCTTCATTCACATTCTCTCCGAGGTCGTGCGCCGCGCACCCCTCGCCGTCCTGATCGGGGCAGTCGTCCTGACGCTGGTCTTTGGCGCATTCACGACCCAGCAGCAGACGGCTGCGGGCAACGAGGGGTTCTCGCCCGATTCGGAGGAGTTCCTCGCCTCCCAGACCATCGGGGATTTCTTCCCTGAATCCACCGTGCCGGTTCAGATCGTGTTCGAGTCCGAATCAGGTGACCTGCTGACATCGACCGGTCTGGGTGTCTATCTCCGGGTGGTGGATGCGGTGTTTGCGAGCAGAGCGACCGAGTTGATCGGCTCGGACGATCCGATCATCGGCTTCTTCGATCCCATCATCGACGAACTCGAGGAGCGAGGGATCGACCCGGGGGCGGCGACCGATGCCGAGGTGAAGGATGCCTACCGGGCGCTGACCGGCGACCCGGAGGAGCTCGCCACAGCTTTCCTGTCTGTCAGGACCGATCCCGATGCAGGGACGGCCCCGACCGGGATGATGATCGTGCTCCTGCAGACACCGGAGAACGATCCGAACCTCGAACTGCTGCAGGAGATCGAGATCGACATGGCCGATGGCGTGCGCGCCACGGCGGCAGCCGGGATCTCGGTGGAGCCGTTCTCGTTCACCCTCCTCTTCGAGGACGAAGATGCCTTCAAGAGCGAGATCGGCCGCCTGTTTGCGGCGGCCGGGTACATCATCCTGATCATCCTGGCGTCGGTGTTCCTGCTCGTCCCGAGGCGACGGAAGAGCGTATCGATCATCGCCGCCGGCTTCATCCTCACTGCGGTGGCCACCGGGTTGATGGTGCTCGAGGTGACGCCCGCCTGG
>CBDUUY010000269.1:0-3353 GCA_965370535.1 uncultured bacterium | reverse complement strand
CCTGGAGGCTTTCGAGATCAGGGGTTGACCGTGGGCTCCAGGTGAATCCCACACATGTGATTCGGGTGATAGCCTGTGTCCACCGGTGCATCTAAAGACGATTTCGCTCGTCGGCTTCAAGTCGTTTGCCGACCGGACCCGGCTCGTGTTCGAGCCCGGGGTAACGGTCGTGGTCGGCCCCAATGGGGTCGGCAAGTCCAACCTGGTCGATGCGATCGCCTGGGTGATGGGGACCCAGGCGGCCAAGGCGCTCCGCAGCGACAAGATGGACGACCTGATCTTCGCCGGTACTGCGATTCGGCCGGCCTACGGGCGCGCCGAGGTGTCACTGACGTTCGACAACGAGAGCGGCGGGCTACCCCTCGATCTCGCCGAGGTCACCGTCACCCGCCGCCTGCACCGGGACGGCACCAGCGAGTACGAGATCAACGGGACTCCGTGCCGCCTGCTGGACATCCAGGAACTGCTTTCAGACGGTGGTATCGGCCGCCACCAGCACGTCATCGTGGGGCAGGGCAGGGTGGACGATGTCCTCAATGCAGACCCGGGTGAGCACCGGGCGATAATCGAAGAAGCCGCCGGCGTCACCAAGCACCGCAGCCGCCGGGATCGGGCGGTGCGCCGCCTGGAGGCCACCGAGGTCGATGTCCAGCGCCTCTACGACCTGCTGGGTGAGCAGCGGCGCCTGATGCGACCCTTGAAGCGCCAGGCCAACGCAGCAGCGCGTTACGAGGCCGCCAGAGACGAATGGCGGGGGCTGCGATTGTGGCTGGGAGGCGAGCGGTTGCGCTCCATGGGCGGCCGCCTGGCCGGGATCGCCACCGGGGAGCAGGGGATCAGGAGCCGTATCGCATCGGCCGAGGATCGCCTGGCCGAGATCTCTGCCGGTCTCAGCGATCTGCAACAGGCGGCAGGTGATACCGGCAGGGCATTGGAACGGGACACGGGCGCCGCCGCGAGACTCGAGACCGCCATCGAGCGCCTGCAGCGAATCGCCATGGTGGCGGCGGAGCGGCGCAGGGCGCTGCAGACCTCACTGGATCTGGCAGATGAGCGTCGCCGCGATCTCGAGACCGAGCACCTCGACCTGAAGGCCCGTATGGCCGCCGCCACCGATGAGGAGGCAGCACTGCGGCAGTTGGCAGAGCGGCATGAGATCGCACTGAGAGCATTGGAAGACGAGGAACGTTCCCTGGCAGGCCAGGACGACATGCCCGTCGAGGGTGTCGTCGCCGCCCTGAGGGGAGACCTGGCTGCGCTCGAGGCCGCCGACCGCAGGGATGAGCGCGAGATGGCTTCGCTGAGGCAGCGCCTCGAGGTGGTCGGGGCGCGTATCGCCGAAGAGGAATCCGAGGCCGAGCGTCT
Organism: uncultured bacterium; assembly: GCA_965370535.1. Lineage (GTDB taxonomy): Bacteria > Actinomycetota > Acidimicrobiia > Spongiisociales > UBA11373 > JAHJML01. The sequence continues at coordinate 1,988 of CBDUUY010000269.1, read as the reverse complement.
CCGCGACGAGATCAAAGAGGCCGACCGCGAGAGCGATCCGGCGCAGGCCGCCTACGACCGGATGGCTTCGATCAGGGCATTGGCTCAAGAGAACCTGGAACGGGCAGAGGACGACGGCCGCCGGGCGGGGGTCGCCCTGGCGGCGGCCGGAGCCAGGTTGGAGGCGCTGGGCAGTGGCCCCGAGGCGGCCGGTGCGGTTGGTGATACTGCCGGTGTGCTGGGGCCGTTGGTCGGCCGCCTGGACGTGCCCGACCGTCTATCGCGGGCGGTGGACGCCGCTCTGGGGGCCTGGGGAGACGCCTGGGCCATCGAGGGGCCCGGTGTGGCCGAGCACGCCGTGGCCGCCCTGGAGGGGTCTGTTGAAGGCCTGTCGCTGGTGATGCCGGTAGCCGCGGCCGGCCCGCCTCCGGTGGGGGACCGTCTCATCGACGCACTCGGCCCCGGTTGTGATCGAAAGGTGGCCGAGGCCGTTCTCGGGGATGTCGTCCTGACCGGGACCTGGCAGGAGGGTTGGCTGTTCGTCGAGGAGAACCCGGGAGCACGGGCCGTCACACCGGACGGCGACATCGTGACCCGCTTCGGGGTCCGCATCGGGGACCCGTCGAGGGGGAGGGCGGCCCGGGAGGCCGCTGCGACCGCCGCCGAGCAAGCGACCACCTGGGAGGCGCGGGCCGCCAGCAGGCTGACCACCTCTCGAAGGGAGTTCTCCGAGGGCAGGGAAGGCGAGCGGGTGGCCCTGGAGGCGCTCGAGGCCGTCGACACCCGGATCGCCGGGGCCACCGAGGCGCTGCGTCTGGTAGATCGGTCCCGTTCTGAGAGCGCCGCCGAGGCGGCCCGGCTCGGTTCGCGGCGTTCGGCGCTCGACGAGGCCGCCGCCGGGAGGTCGGAACGGCTCGTCGAGATGCGATCCCGCCTGAACGCTTTTGAGGGGGAGGAAGCAGTACGCCAGGCCGCATGGGATGCGCTGAGCCGGCGCCGGGAGTCCGTGGCCGCCCGCCGCGAGGCCGCCCGCCGCCATCGTGAGGACGCCGCCGCTGCTCTGGCCGCCGTCGAAGAGCGTTCCCGATTGTTGCGAATCCGCTCCGAAGAGGTCTCCGGAATCCTCGAGGGGCCGGCCGAGATACCTCCTGACCCCGCTCAGATCGCACATCTGGCCGTTGTCGAGGAGCGGTCCAGGACGGCCCTCGGGTCCACTCGCCGCCATCTCGGTGTGCTCCGGGAGCGCCAGCGGGCGCTGCGCTCCGAGGCCGGGGAGGCCGGTTCCCGGCTCGACGAGGCCTATGCCGATCGGGAACGTCTGGAACCGATCGTCGCGGACGGCAGGGAGGAGTTGTCGGGCCTGGCGGTTGAGGCTGCCGAGTTGAGGGTGCGGAGCGAGTCTGAGGCCGAAGGCCTGAGGCGAGAGGTGGATTCGTCGGAGCAGGCCGCTCTCGAGGCCGTTCCCGTCGAGGTCCCGGATGACGTCGACGCCGAAGAGCATCTCGCCTCGCTCGATGCCCAACTCCGAAGGCTCGGCCCGATCAACCCGCTCGCCGCAGCCGAGTACCGGGAACTGGCCGAGCGCGCCGACTTCCTGGAAGAGCAACTGGCCGACCTGGAGGCCTCCCGACGGGAGCTCAGCAAGGTGATCTCGGCACTCGACGAGGAGATCGGCCGCCTGTTCCTGGAGGCGTTCGGAGAGATCTCCACAGAATTCGAGGAGAGCTTCAGCCTGTTGTTCCCGGGTGGCAAGGGGAGGCTGTCGCTGACCGATCCCGACGATCCGCTGATCACCGGGGTAGAGGTGCACGCCCAACCAATGGGCAAGAAGGTCGGCAAGCTGAGCCTGCTCTCCGGCGGGGAGCGCTCACTGGCGGCACTCGCCTTCCTCTTCGCCGTGTTCCGCTCCCGTCCCAGCCCGTTCTACGTTCTCGATGAGGTGGAGGCGGCACTCGACGACGCCAACCTCCGGCGTTTCATCCGGTTGGTCGGAACACTGAGTGACACAT
>CBDUUY010000268.1:0-3355 GCA_965370535.1 uncultured bacterium | reverse complement strand
GGTCTCGCTGGACCTGGAGGAAGACGGGGCGTGAACCCCGGTCTGGCCGAGGGCCCCGACGGAGCCCTGCGGTGCTGGTGGGGTGCAGGCCCCGACGATGGGTACCGCGACTACCACGACCGGGAGTGGGGCCGCCCCGAGACCTCCGACACCCGACTCTTCGAGAAGATCGTGTTGGAGGGCTTCCAGGCCGGGTTATCGTGGATCACGATCCTCCGCAAACGGCCCAGGTTCCGCGAGGTGTTCGAAGGATTCGACATCGAGACGGTGGCCGGTTTCGGGCCGGGGGACGTCGAACGTCTGCTGGGCGACGCGGGCATCATCCGTCACCGCGGCAAGATCGAAGCGGCCATCTCCAACGCCGCCATGGCACTGGAGGCGATCGAGGAGTTCGGCTCGCTGGCCGCCGTCGTGTGGCCTCTCGCCCCGCCCACCACCACGGCGCCCCGGCTACCTGAGGACGTTCCGGCCATCACCGAGGCCTCCACGGCGCTGAGCAAGGACCTGAAACGAAGAGGATGGCGGTTTGTGGGCCCCACCACCGTCTACGCCTTCATGCAGGCGATGGGCCTGGTCAACGACCACCTGGCCGGATGTGCTTTCCGTGGCGAGGTAGAGGCCCTGCGCCGCCCGGTCCTGGCCCAATACCGGAGTGGACCGGGCTCCGCATAGAACGCCTCATCGCCTCGATCCCCGCCCGGTGACCGGTGTTATTGCATCCTGGACTCCAGTGATCTGAATCCTGAATGTCACACCTGGCCCCCCATTGGGGTCTTTATCGTGTGAGGAGCGCAGGAGGCATCTTGGAGCGCAGACACCGTCTGGAGAGCGCCGAGCGGGATCTGGTCGCCGACCTGTACCCGTCACTGCGGCGGTTCGCCTCGGTGGTGTGCCCGACGGAGGACGATCCCAACGACCTGGTGCAGGAGGCGCTGCTGCGCACGTTGCGCCGCGGCCCCCTGAGGGATCTCGACGACGCCGGGGCGTACCTGCGGCGGGCGGTGTTCAACCTGGCGTCGAATCGGCGGCGGTCGCTGGCGCGGCAGCGGAGGGCACTGGCCCGGATGGGGCCGCCCGCGGTGGAGCATCCCGTCTACTCGTGGGACGTCGAGGAATTGCTGATGGTGCCTCCCAAGGCCAGAGCGATCCTGTACCTGCGGATCATCGAGGGCAGGCCGTTCGCTGAGATAGCGGACCTGCTCGGGTGCACTCAGGTGTCGGCGCGGGCCGCGGCATCGCGGGCCCGGCGCCGCCTGCGCTCGCTCCTCACGGAGGAGGTGCGTGATGGAACGGCTTGAGCGAGCCCTGGAGCGTCTGGCCGAACGGGCCGAGGTACTGCCGGCCGAGGTGCTGGCCGATCGCCTGGAGCGGAGCCTGGCCGGCGAACCGGAGGCGGTGGTGGTGCCACTCCCGCGCCGCGACGGCGCGGCTCTGCAGGCGCCGCGCCGGTGGCGGGGGCCGGCGATCGCCGCCGCCGCCTTCCTGCTGGTGCTGGGCGCCGGACTCGGCCTGTGGCTGGGCCGGTCGGTGCTCGGCGACGGAGAGGTCGCCGGCACGACGACGGCGTCTGTTCCCACCACCGTCGTTCCGCCGACCACGGTGCCATCGGCCACCGCTCCGCGCACGACGGTGGCGGCCGATGCGGTGCAGGCGGCGCGGGATCTCATCCCGGCGGTGACGGCGGCGCTCAATGACGGCGACCTGGGGGAGCTTCCCATCCGCAGCGGGGCCCTGGTGGAGCTCTCCGGCATGGGTCTCTGGTTCGCCGGTCCCGACGCCGCCGGCCCGGTGGCCGCCGGGCGGGAGCAGATGGACGCCATGCTCTCCTGGGAGCACGAACTGGGCGCGTGGTTCATTCTCAGCGATTGCAGCGACGAGGGAGCCGCGGGCACGGTGGAGATCACTTGCGCCGTCGAGCACGGCAATGTGATCCTCGACCGGGTGGGGACGACGGCGGGCGGCGAGTTCGCCTTCCGGGTCGCCGACGGCAGGATCACCGCACTGCTCGACCGGCGCAGTACCGACGAGTTCTACGAGGCCTACTTGGTCAAGTGGGTGTCCTTCGTCCTGCGCGACTACCCCGGCGACGCCGATCAGATGTTCACCGAACGGGGAATCCCCATCCTCACCGACGAAAGCGCCCGACTCCACCTGAGCCTGGTGGAGGGGTGGGCCGAGTCCTGGGGCCTGTGATCAGGAGGTGCCCGATGCGCACGGCAATGCCGACTCTCGCTGTTCTCCTGGTGGCCGCCACGTTGGCCCTGAACCCCGCCGAGGGCGAAGCGGCCGTCGAGTGCCGCGGCCGGATTCCCACCATCCTCGGCACCGGTGCCGATGATGTGCTCACCGGCACGCCCGGAGACGATGTCATCTCCGGTCTCGGCGGCAACGATGTCATCGAAGGTGGCGGGGGGCGCGATTTCATCTGTGGCGGGCCGGGGAACGACCGCCTGCGCGGGGGAGCGAGGCGGGATGTGATCGACGGTGGCGAAGGCGACGATCTCCTGATCGGCGGCGGCGGGGCCGACCGTCTCATCGGTGGTGGGGGCAAGGACGTGTTGCGAGGGGGAAGGGCCGGCGACGTTCTGCTGGGCGGCCCGGATCGCGATCGGCTGCTGGGCCAGGCGGGCAACGACACCCTCAACGGCGGCGCCGGCCGTGACCTCACCGACGGGGGGCCGGGCCTCAACGGCTGTGACGGCGAGCGCACGCTGCACTGCGGCGTCACGACTGCCCCGCGGTGCCATCCCGACTATCCGGAGCGGTGCTGGGTGTTCCGTGCCGGAACGCTCGATGTGCCGCTGGTGGTGACGGAGACCGACGGTGTAGACCGCATCTCTGCTCCGGTGACCTCGGGGATTCCGATCCCGCGGGAGGCCGGCCTCACCGATCTGGACCGGTTGCGACTGCTCAATGCGGACTGGGATGCGGTGCCGGTGCAGTTCACCGTCCTGGCCCGATGGGGGGCGGGCCCGGATGATGTGTCGGCCCCGGTGCGCTGGCTGCTGCTCGACTTCCAGACCCCACTGCGGGCGGGCCGGCAGGCGGTGCTCCGACTCGTGAACACGGGCGGCCCGAGGCCTTCTCTCCCGGATCTGAGGGTGGCCGACCGCCCCACCGGCGTGGTGATCGACACCGGAGAGGTGCGTTTCACCATCGATGCCGACGACGGCACGCTGCGTGTCGCCGGTCTGCCCGGCCCGATCGCCCTGCAGGCCACGGCACCGGGCGGCAAGGTCTACGACGCCGCGGGCCCGGCTGAGGTCGAGGTGACCGCCGCCGGGCCGTTGCGGGCCTCGGTGCGGGTGAGCGGGTCGCTGCGCGACCACTCAGGGAGGGCACTGCTCGACTACAC
>CBDUUY010000267.1:0-3359 GCA_965370535.1 uncultured bacterium | reverse complement strand
ATGAGATGGCCAACGGCACGACGGCGGTCCCCATGACGGCGGAGAACCAGGCGGGGTTGAAGTGGCGGACCAGGTCGGAACCGAACGACCTGTGGGTGTCGGCGGCTGGCATCGAGCAAATCCTCCTCAGATACGGATCACCCTTCATTGATGCGCGGGGCGGCAAATCGACGCGCCCCGGTTGCCCTGAATCCGGCGGATTCCCGGCCTGCTCAGGAGGCTGGAGCCCCTGCAGCACCGGTACGATCCTCTGGATGCAGATTCGCTCAGAGACACCCGCCGACCACGAGGCCGTCGCTGCGGTGGTGACCGCCGCCTTCGACGGCCACACCAACGAGGCGATGCTCGTCGACCTGATCCGGCGTTCGGATGACTTCGATCCCAACCTCTCCCTGGTGGCGGAGGATGACGGAGAAGTGATCGGCCATGTGCTGTTCAGCCGGGTGGGCATCGAGGGCGCCGGGGGGTTCGAGGTCTACTGCCTGGCGCCGCTGGCCGTGCACCCCGACCACCAGAACCGTGGAGTCGGTTCAGCCCTGACCGAAGAGGGACTGCGCCGTCTCGACCGCATGGGCGAGCCGATGGTGATCCTGGAGGGCATCCCCTCGTACTACCCCCGGTTCGGATTCGAGCGGGCTTCGCAGCACGGCCTGGAACCGCCCGATCCCCTGGTGCCGGACGAGGCGTTCATGATCCGGCGGTTGACCTCCTACGATCCCCGGATCAGAGGCAGGGTGGTCTACCCATCTGCCTTCATCGACAGCGACTGCGTGGGACCGTGATCGGACCGCTCCCCACCATCGACGACGTTCGCTCTGCCGCCGCCCGATTGCAGGGTGTCGCCCATCGCACCCCGGTGCTGAGCAGTCGGAGCATGGACCTGGTCACCGGGGCCTCGCTGTTCCTGAAGGCCGAGTGCTTCCAACGCACGGGGTCGTTCAAGTTCCGGGGGGCCTACAACGCCATCGCTTCGCTGAGCGACGAGGAACGCAACCGCGGTGTGGCCTCCTATTCGTCGGGGAACCACGCCCAGGCCGTCGCCCTCGCCTCCGCCCTCCACGGGATCCACGCCGTCATCCTGATGCCCGAGGACGCCCCCACCCTCAAGATGAAGGCCACCGCCGGGTACGGGGCCGAGATCGTCACCTACGACCGCTACGCCCAGCAACGCACCGCTCTCGGAGAGGAACTGGCCACCGAAAGAGGCATGACGCTGATCCCACCCTTCAACCACTGGGATGTCATCGCAGGCCAGGGCACGGCAGCACTGGAACTGTTCGACCAGGCCGGGCCACTCGACATGCTGGTCGTCTGCGTGGGAGGAGGCGGCCTCATCTCGGGATGCTCCACCGTCGCCAAGGCCCAGGACCACCACGTAGAGGTGATCGGAGTCGAACCGGAGGCGGGCGACGACGTGCGCCGGTCCTTGCAGGAGGGCCGCATCGTCACCATCCCCACCCCGGTCACCATCGCCGATGGACAGCAGACCACCTCCCCGGGCGAGCGCACGTTTGCGGTTATCCGTGAGCGTGTCGACGACGTGGTGCTGGTCACCGACGCGGAGATCCTGGCAGCCATGCGCTTCGTGTTCGAGAGAATGAACGTGGTCCTGGAACCGAGTGGAGCCAGTGCGCTGGCGGCGGTGATGGCGGGGCACCTAGACGTGGCGGGAAAGCGAGTCGGTGTCACCCTGTCGGGAGGCAACATCGGCATCGACCGCTTCGTGGAGTTGATGGCCCGGTGATCGGCCGCCGCAGCCGGGACAGGACTTGATCCCCCGCCGCCCCGAGTAGCGTTGCCCGGATGCTCCCGCTGAAGACCCAACTCCGCCGCGTGCCCCGCCTGATGCTGGGACTGGTGCTATTCGGCGTGGGCATCGCCATGATCGTCCTGGGCGACTACGGACTGCCCGGCTGGGATGTCCTGCACCAGGGCCTATCGGAGAAGACCCCGATCAGCATCGGGGTGGCGGTGATCCTGGTTGGAGCCGCCCTGCTGGTGGTGCTGCTGTTCCTGCGGGAGCCGATAGGGATCGGCACCATCGCCAACATCATCGTGATCGGCCTGGCCATGGATGGGATGCTGGCGCTGATCGACCCGCCCACTCATACGGCGGCCCGGTTCGCATACACCCTGGGCGGCCCCCTGGTGGTGGCGATCGCCTCCGGCTTCTACCTGGGGGTGCGACTGGGGCCCGGCCCCAGGGACGGCCTGATGACCGCCATGGCCCGCAGGGGGATCACCCTGTGGAAGGCCCGCTTCGGAGTGGAGGCCGTCGCCCTGATCAGTGGCTATCTGATGGGCGGCACGATCGGGTGGGGCACGATCTGGTTCCTGGTGGTCATCGGCCCCGCCGTTCAGATCAGCCTGCGGTTCCTGTCGGTCCCGATGGCCCCTGGGGAACCGCGGATAGAAGGCCTGAAGGGTGTCGAGACGTAGCGGGACTCGCTCCCGAGGAATCTCGCGTTGCGCCCACGGATGTGGAGCATGGCGGAGGGAGATGGGGCACTTCGGAGGTGCTGCTCCAATTCCCTTTGGTTAGCCTCCCTCTAAGCTAAGCTTTGTGCACAACCTTTGCTTAGTCGGGTGGGAGCCGCAGGATGGCCGAGTACCTCCGAAGACGATGGGAGCCTCGATTCGATGGACTGACCCGCCGCGACCGGCAGGGCTGCAGCTACGACGCCTACCTGCCCGATCCTCTCGCCGGGTGGAATCTCACCCTGCCCAGCGATTTGGCAGCCGACATTGCCGACGCCGAGACCGCCGTCAGAGACCTGAACCAAGCCGGGATGAGCCATGTCAGTCTCAAAGGCCTCGCCCGGTTTCTCCTCAGAGCAGAGTCGGTCGCCTCCTCCAAGATCGAAGGACTCGACGCCGGGACACGGCGACTGGTCGATGCCGAGGCGGTCATCGCTCGGGGTGGGGAGACGGCAGATCGCATTGCCGTTGAGGTTCTCGGCAACATCGCCTCGATGGAGTCCGCCATCGAACTGGCGACTCGGGTGCAGCAGATCTCGCTACCAGATCTGCTGGAGATCCACCGGGTCCTAATGGATCGCTCATCCACACCCGGACTCGGAGGAGTTGTCCGTGAACAACAGAACTGGATCGGGGGCAGTTCATTCAACCCCTGCAGCGCCTCCTACATCCCGCCTCCTCATGAGTACGTGGAGGGCCTCATCCATGACCTCATCGACTACACGAATGGAGATGAACACTCGCCGCTCGTGCAAGCCGCCATTGCCCACGCCCAATTCGAGACCATCCACCCCTTTGCCGACGGAAACGGGCGCACGGGGCGAGCACTGATCCACATCATCCTTCGTCGGCGAGGCCTCTCCCCCACGTTTGTGCCTCCC
>CBDUUY010000266.1:0-3363 GCA_965370535.1 uncultured bacterium | reverse complement strand
ACAGAAACCCCCAAGAGCCATCAGGAGAACCTCACGGCAACCGAACCCTCCAGCTGACCCCCGACCAGAAACCGACGGGTGCGTCTGTCCACACCCTGGGTGGCGGCTATCTCACTTGCTCACCGGGAGATTGAAGGAGATTGCTGGCGTGGGTATGCCTCGACGGGGGTGATGAGCGGCTGCCGACGTCTCCATACTCCGGGACGGTGTGAGGGATGTTCGGCAGAGGACGACGGGCCCATCAATCCTCTTTGGGCTGCCGGCGCTTTCTTCGCAGTCGCCGGGCAACGACCACACCGAGCACCGGCCCGGCGAGGAGAATCATCATCGTCACAATCCCTGCAACCGTGTTCTGCCGGAACACATCGGGGATGCTCGCCTCGTAGCCGTCTTCGATTCCAATGTAGATGACGAAGTTGACCGCCACGATGGCCCCAACGACACCGCCGACGATCCCACCGAGCAGGGTGTCGGCCACCCACGCTCGCGTTCCTGGTTCCATTGCCCCAGACTTGCGATCCTGGGCGAACCGGTCAAACGAACGACCGGGGACCGGCAGTGCACGAACCGGCCTGCACGGTGCGGCCCGTGTTCCGCTCCGCAGTCGATCAGCGGGTCACGGCATACACCCGGTATGGGATGCCGCCGCGCGGGATGTCACGCTCATGCACCATGCCGATCTTCTCGGCCACCCGGCACGAAGCAGCGTTGTCGGGCCGGATGAGACTGATGAGGCGCTGCAGGCCGAGGTCGCCGAATGCGAAATCCCGGACGGCGGCAGCCGCTTCGGTGGCCAGACCGCGTCCCCAGTAGTCGCTGCGAAGGTCGTAGCCGATCTCGGTTTCGGGGACGCCGTCGACCTCCATGTGCTCCAGGCCACAGTCCCCGATGATGACCGCGTTGTGCCGAAGCACCGCGGTGAACAGGCCGTAGCCGTGCTGCTCCTGGTGAGCGAGGTTCCGCTGCACCCAGTGCTGCATCCGTTCACGATCGAACAGGCCGCCGCCGAACGACTTCATCACCTCCGGATCGGTGAAGACCGCCATCAACGGGTCGACATCGTCGATCGTCATCGTTCGCAGGTGCAGGCGCTCCGACTGCGGCATCAAGCCTCCCGGTCGCTCTCAGCAGCGTATCGAGCCGGCAGATACCCCGGACAGACCCGATTCCCACGGTGCTCGCCTCAGGGGGGTGGGGAGATCGACGCACCGTCAACCACGTCCCAGGAAGACCCCCTCCGTCACCGGCCAGGGGCCGGCGACACCTCCCCCTGAGGGGGAGGAACAATCTGGGTACGCGGATCCGCAGGATGGGGAGGAGCATTTCGGGTACGCGGATCCGCAGGATGGGGAGGAGCATTTCGGGTACGCCGGTTGACGGGATGGGGGGCGGTGAGAACACCACGTGTGCCCCTCGCCCTGTTCTCCCCCCAGGTGTCGGGTTACGCGACAGAGCCGACGGGCTCCGGAGGGGAGGGGGGTGCGACGACCATGGTTGCCACACGCACCCGGGGCGAAATACGAACTGCCGGGAGCTACCCGTTTGCCGTCTCTCGCCGCCAGATGTGGCCCCATCGTGTGTCGAGGAACCCGGCTGCCTCGTAGAGGCGGTTCGGGCCCGGCCCTGCACCGGCGTCCACGGTGGCGACCTCGGCGCCGAGCGCCCGCACCCGGTTGAGCCCCTCGGTGATCAGTGCCAAGGCCAGGCCCTGCTTGCGATGATCCGGATGGGTGCATACCGGTTCGAGGATCCCGCACCGGTTGGCCACGTCGAAAGTGAACCCGGCATGAGCGGCGAACGACCCGGCCGTCGCCTCGGCCACCAGGTTCAGGTCGTGCCGGAACGACGGTGTGCGCTCGCAGAAGACCCGATACTCCGCGGCGGTGTGGGACGCACGCCCGAAGGCTGCGTTGAGTAGATCGGCCATGCGTCGGTACTCATCGGGATGGGGGACCGTAGCCCGCAGCTCGTACGCGGGTGCCATCCTCGCCGGAACGGTGGCATCCGTCGGGGCCCGACGGCGGACGACCAGCCGCTCGTCGAGACGCACGAATCCCCGATCCTCCAACAGGCCGATCCGATGGGCATCGTCGTCGAAGGCCTCGTGATGGAGATGGTGGCTCCCTCTGGGTGCAGAGAGGGCCCCGATCGCCCAATCGAGCATCTCACCCTCGAGTCCGCGGTGATCTGGACGAACCAGGAGGTGGACGTCGGCGGCAGTTCCCTCGGAGCATGCAGCCGCCACCAGGCGTTCGTCGGCGAACCACAACCGGCATCGTTTCATGACCGCCCACTCCCACTGGTGCTCGCTGTGGAAACGGCGCCCATCCCACCGGCGGATCTCCCAACCCACCCCGGCAGGAACCAGAGGGAACAGTTCGATGATCAGGCCGCGCACCCGCCACCAGTCGTCTTCGTCACGGAACGGGCGGGCGCTGATCGACTCCGGCATGACCCGATGCAACCACCCCGGGCCTCCACCGGTCAACCGCGCCTCAGGAATTCGCACCCGAACCGTCGCCCACCCGGCGTATCGTGGGGGAGGGAACCGAACCGATGGGGAACGGCGATGTGTTTCTCGGCCGAGGTGGATTTGATCGCGGGTGTCGTGGTGGGCGGCGCCGGTATCGATGCGCTGCGGCACGTCCGCCACAAGCGCCAGATCGCCCTGGCGGCACTCCCGTTGATCTTCGGTGCCCATCAGATGATCGAGACCCTCACCTGGTGGGGTCTCGACGACCGTATCCCCGGGTCTCTCGGTGAGGCGGCCATGTGGGTGTACCTGGTGATCGCTTTTGTGCTGCCGGTGATGGTGCCCTTCGCGATCCTCTCCATCGAGGACGATCCCGGCCGGCGCCGAGCCATTCTGCCCTTTGGTTGCCTGGGGGTCGCCGTCTCCGTGGTTCTGCTGTTTGAGTTGTTCACCGGACCGGTGGAAGCCGAGGTCGCCGGGCTCTACATCGCCTACGACGTGAGCCTGGAATACGGCGGGCAGATCACCGCGCTGTATGTGGCGGCCACCTGCGGACCGCTGCTGCTGTCGAGCAACCGCCGCATGGTGATCTTCGGGATCCTCAATCTGGTGGCGGTGACGGTTCTCGCCTGGCTGTTGGTAGCCGGCGTCATCTCGCTGTGGTGCGCCTGGGCGGCCGTTGCCAGCATCGTGATAGTCATTCACATGCGCACCGCCCCAGATCCTCACCAATCGCTACCGACCCCCACCGGGGCCCGAGCCGCTCTTCCCACTGGCCCAGACAGGCCGGAGTGAGATCTATGTCGAAGTGCGCACTCGCAAGACCCCGGCCTGGGCCTGCATTCCGGCCGGCCAACATGACACCCAGAATATTCCTCCCCCTGCAGGGG
>CBDUUY010000265.1:0-3377 GCA_965370535.1 uncultured bacterium | reverse complement strand
CTCAGCGGCACCATCGACGTGGTGCTCGATACCTCCTGCGGCGACATCTCTCTGACCCTCGACGCCGACACCGCTCCCGCCACCGTCAACTCATTCGTGTTCCTGGCCGAACGGGGCTACTTCGACGGCATCGCCCTGCATCGTGTGGTGCCCGGGTTCGTCATCCAGATCGGCGACCCCACGGCCACCGGTGCCGGGTTCCCCGGCTACCGCATCCCCGACGAGCTGCCCCCTGCCGGGTTCCTCTACACGCGAGGCACGGTGGCCATGGCCAACGCCGGGCCCGACACCGGAGGCAGCCAGTTCTTCCTGGTGCTCGAAGACATCAACCTGCCCCCCTCGTACACGGTGTTCGGGCAGACCACGAGCGGATTCGACACGATGGACTCGATGATCGCGGTGCCGATGGGGCCCAACCCCGGCGACAACCAACCCAGCCGTCCCCTGGAGACGATCTACATCAACAGTGTCGATGTCATCGGCCGCTGATGGCCGTCGACCTGCACACCCACAGCCGGGCCTCCGACGGCTCCGACCCGCCAGAGCGCATCGTCGAGTTGGCGGCAGAGCGGCGCCTCACCGCGGTGGCACTGATGGACCACGACACCCTGGCCGGTATCGATGCGGCCGGGGAACGGGCGCGGCAGATCGGAATGCCGCTCATCCCCGGGGTCGAACTATCGGTGGAATGGCCCACCGGGACCATGCACATGCTGGCCTACTTCCTGGAACCGGGGGCAGGACCGCTGCAGGACCGCCTGGAGGAACTCCAGGCCGGACGTCTGGTGCGCAACGCCGCCATCGTCGAGGCCCTGGTGGACCTGGGAATCGACATCTCGATCGCCGAGATCGAAGAGGAGTCGGGGGGCGACAGCGTCGGCCGCCCCCACATCGCCGCCGTGCTCATCCGAAAGGGCGCAGCCCGCAGCATGGCCGATGCCTTCGATAGCTACCTCGCCGACGGGCGCCCTGCCTACCGGCCCAGACTCCGCCTGGGTGCTGAGGAGGCCGTCCGCCTGACCAGAGCATCGGGCGGGGTGCCTGTGGTCGCCCACCCTCACACGGTGGCAGGCAACGCCGCCGGGTTCACAGAGGCTTTCGAGTCGTTCCGGGCCATCGGTGTGGCCGGTATCGAATGTCACTACAGCGAGTACTCGCCCGGAACCCGAACTCGGCTGGCTGCGATCGCCGAAGGTATGGGTCTGATCGCCACCGGAGGCTCCGACTACCACGGCACCTACAAACCCGGCCTCGACCTGGGTATCGGGCGCGGCGACCTGCATGTGCCCGACGAGGCGTACCAGGCACTGCTGGGCGCCAGGCAGGGGTTGGAAGGCTAAGGCGGCCTCAGAACCCGCCGATACACCCTGAGTGATGACGGATCGCGCCGCAGAACATTCGCTCGCGTCGAGACAGACCGGCCGCGAGGCCCCAGTCGTCTACTCGGATGTGCGCTCACGTCTGCAGCGCGCCCGCATCATCGGCGCCTTCCTGCTGCTGCTGATCACCACAGCTACATCACTCTTTGGGCCACACACCTCATTCGTGCCCCACATCGCAGCCGCGGTGATGCTGGCCGACGCCACCATACGGTCACAGCGGGACCATGCCCCGGTGTGGTCGTTCCTGGTCGATGCGGTGACGATCAGCCTGATCGTCGCCGCCGATGGTGGAGTGCTCGCCCCCCTCATGGCACTGCTCGCCTACCTGCTGATCGGCACCATCCTGCTGGTCCCCCAACCGGGCACGATCTGGGTGATGAGTGCCGCCGCACTGACGTTCTCCCTCTATGCGGCAGAGGCGCCGTTGATGGGCACATTCGACGTGAGCACCGCGGCCGCCGTTGGAATCTGGGCTCAGATGTCGGTGCTGTTCACCGCCGCCGGGTTGCTGCTGATGGAGGGGGCCAACCACATCCGGGCCGCTCGCGATCGTCAGGCCACCGCCCTCCACGCCGAGAAGCGGGCTTCTGAGATGAAGACCGAGTTCGTATCAATGATCAGCCACGAGTTGCGAACGCCACTCACGAACATCTCCGGATTCGCCGACACGCTGAATGAGATGTGGCGCACGCTGGACCCTGCCGAAATCGACGAGTTCATCGGCATCATCCAGACCGAGGCCGAACACCTCGGCAACCTGGTAGACGACGTGCTCGCCATCCCCAGGCTCGAAACCGGGCGCCTGCTGGTCGATGCCACCGATTTCGCCCTGCGACCCCTGGCGTTCCGTATCGCCAACCTGATCTTCCCGGCGGAAGGCGAGAAGGAGGCATCGGTCCAGGTCTCAGGGAATGTGATCCTGAGGGCCGATCCGAACCGGGTGGAACAGATCCTCCGCAACCTGCTCGAGAACGCCCGCAAATACGGTGGTGACCGGGTAGGTATCGAGGCGTTTCAACGCGGCGAATCGTTCGTCGTAGCGGTCACAGACAACGGCCCGGGTATCCGCGAGGAAGATCGGGAACGCATCTTCGAGCAGTTCGAGCAGGTCAGCCAGGGTGACGACAGAACCGCCTCGGGACTCGGCCTGGGCCTGGCCGTGACCAGAAAACTCGTCGAGACGATGGACGGCGAAGTCTGGTATGAACCGGGATTCCCGGTGGGAACCCGCTTCTGCTTCACGCTGCCGACCGGCAACACCGACACGATCAATACCCATTCCGAGAGCAACCGGGTGCACCACTAGAAATCCTCCCGGCAGGACGGGTCATCTTGCCGGCCTCTAGGATTCCTCGCCGTTATCCGGGCTCCATCCCTCGGCCGCAGGGGCCTGTCGGTGTAGGAACGGGTTGTCGACGGGGGCGGGCCGGCCGCTCAACACCCAGGTGCCCTGCTCGGGACGCGGCATCGGGAATGACGAGGCCCAGGATTGCTCCTCCGACAGACGCACCAGGGCTGCCATGATCGCCGCCGTCTCCCGGGGACCGGCCCCACCGATGATCTCGAACCGCAGGCTCATGCCAGTTCGACCAATTCGGTGAGCACGCCGTTACCGGAACGGGGGTGAACGAATGCAATACGGACACCCCTCCCTCCGATTCGCGGTTCCGTATCGATCAACTCGGCACCCTCGGCTGCGAGATGGGCCAGGGCGGCCTCGATGTCGGGGACCGCATAGGCAACGTGGTGGAGGCCCTCACCGTGCCGCTCCAGGAACCGCCCCACCGGGGTATCCGGTCCCAACGGTTGCAGCAATTGCACATACGAGCCTCCGATCGGGATCATCGCCTCTTCGACCCCCTGCTCGGAGACGATCTCCCGATAGGTGGGCTCGACCCGGTACCGGGTGCGATAGCGATCGATGGCCTCGTCCAGATCGTGGACGGCCACGGCGACGTGGTCGAGGTTCAGCAGCAGCACCCGGACAGCGTAGCC
>CBDUUY010000264.1:0-3399 GCA_965370535.1 uncultured bacterium | reverse complement strand
GGGAGGAACGTTCCAGAAGCCTCCCGGCAAATGGCACCTTCCCCTGAGGGGGAGGTACAATATGGGAACACCGATTGCCGGGGTTTCACCCTGACGACCCATCAGAGGTGGATGACCGGGCCTGCTGCCGGGTCGGTGCACTGTTCTACCGGGACACCACTACGAACCCGGCGGGTGATGCCGTTGCTCGGATCGGCGTCGAGGGAGTGGGACGCCTCTATCCCTGTTGCAGTGCCTCTCGCACCGCTTGACGATCGGAGCGGGTCAGTGGGCGGCTGACGTGCCGCCAGACCGCCTCGGCGAGACGACCGGGGCGCACCACCATGAGCCGCCCGAGGCGATGGCCTGCTTCACCCGGGGCAGAGGCCACCAGTACCGGATACGGGAAGATGTCACCCGGCACCGACGACAGGCGATCTCGCAGGCCCTGGGTGTTGCGGAGCGCCCGTTTCACCTGGGTGGGCACCCGAACGCCGGTGTGGAACAGGCCGTGGCCCGGCCGCACCGCCGCCGGTTCCGGATCGGGATCGACGTGCACGGCAAAGATCCCGTTGGGGCCGATCAGCACCAGATCGATGGTGTCGTCGCCCACCGTCACTCCTGGGACCTGATCCCACTCGGCCGGTGGCAGGCTCAGTGGCTCCCCGGCCGCCCGGGGAGAGATTTGCGCGCCGACCGGGGCGAGCAGAGGCCTGACCGGGGCCGCCGTGGGCGGTGCCAGGGGTGTGGCCGTTGCGAGCGCGTGTGCCTGTGCCATAGCGGAGCCATCGGCGCGCTCCGGACCACCCTTGAGGTCAGGACAACGGGTACCCGGGCCGCCCCGCCTCCACCCAGGCGGCGAATGCCTCGTCGTTGGGGATGTCCCGCCCTGCCGAGGAGGACAGGACATAACGATGGTGCAGGAAGTCTGTGAACATCTGCACCGGGTCGTCGGTGTGTCTGGCGGGAAGGGCGGCGATCCTGGCGAGCATCGGTTCGAACACCTCCACCCGCCAGCGGATGGCGGCGATCGACTTGGTGGTCGAGGGATCGCCGGTGTGGGCGGCCTCGTACCGGTGCAGGTCGGAGAGAATCTGCCTGGCCTGGTGTTCGGAGGCGTCCACCCCCGTCAGCTCCCGCAATTTCCGTGTGTGGAAGGCGCGTCCCGTGACTGTGAGGTGCAGCCGCAGGCGCTCTCCGCCCTCCTCCGGGATCAGTTCCATGTCTCCGACCTCGAACCCGAGGGCGTTGACGCCTGCGATCCTCTCGTGGATGCGATACCTCTCCCCAGGGCCGATTGCCTCCTGGCCGGTGAGTTCGTCCCAGAGAGCGTGGTAGCGGTCGGCTATGTCCTCGCCGAGGGCCAGGTCGGCCAGGTCGATGTCCGCGCCGGAGGAGGCGGCGATATCTGCCATGCCGCCGGCGACGTTGGTGATCATGATCTCGATGTCGTCGAGGCGCTGGCCCGTCGAGAGGGTCGGCCGCAGTTCGGCCGTCTCGCCATCCACCATGGTCACCTCGATGGCATCGGCGTCGTAGCGGTAGAGGGCGTTCGACAGCGAGCAGTCGCCCCAGTAGCAACCGATCAGGTGCAGTTCGACGAGCAGTCCCGCAAAGGCGTCGAGCATCTGGTTGCGGCGCTCTCCGAATCCCCACCCCGACAGCAACTCCCGATATGAGAAGGCGTGGTTCAGGTAGACGGTGATCACCGCCGCCGAGGATTCGGAGGTGGGGTCGAGCCAGGGTCGCTCCACCAATCCGACGGGCCGGACCGACGGGGCGCCGAGATCCTCCAACCCCCGCAGGGCGGCGTACTCCTGGCGGGCGGCCTGCAGCGGCAACTCCTTGATGGCGTAGATGCCCTCGTCGTAGTCGTAGAACTGCACCTCGTGGCGGGAGATGCCCTTGGGGAGGTCGATACGGCGAGGGTGCTCCCACTCCAGCATCGATCGATCCCAGGGAAGGTCGAGGAAGTCGGGGTGGCCGCTGCGAATCGTCACCCGGGGTTGTGCCATACGCCCATTGTGGCCGTTCCAGGACGATGGCCGCACCCCGGCCGCGTTGGACCGCCACACGTATCATGCCGGGGACATCCGAGGAGACCATCAGCATGACGACGATGCCCCGGCTGACCGGGCACACCCCCCAGGCCCCCACTTCGACCTTCCAGTTGGAGCGCTCGCTGGAGAACTTGCACAGCAGGGCCGGAGCCTGGGTCGACGTGCCTCTCTCTGTCAGGATCGAGTACCTGCGGGTACTCCTGCAGCGCACCGCCGAGGTGGGGCCTGCTCTGGTAGAGGCCTCCGCCGCTGCCAAGGGGGTGGACCGGCGATTCTCCGGTGAGGACTGGGTGGGGAGCATCGCCATCCAGGCCAGGTCGCTGAGAGTGCTCATAGACACTCTCGAGGGCATAGAGCGGACTGGGCGGGTACCGATCTCTGCCGGTCACATCTCGACCAGGCCGAACGGCCAGGTGGTGATCCAGGTGACACCGATGGACATGTGGGATCGGGCACTCTTCCCCGGTCTGAGCGGTGAGATCTGGCTGGATCCCGGGGTGGGCCTCGATGACGTGGATGCCAACCTGGGCTCCTTCTACACCAAGCCGGAGACGGCCCGGCCCGGAGTGGTGGCCGTGATGGGGGCCGGCAACGTGGCGAGCATCGCCCCTCTGGACACCGTCCACAAGATGTTCGTGGAGGGCAAGACGGCGATCGTCAAGTTCAACCCCGTCAACGACTACATCGGGCCGTTCTTCGAGCGCGTGTTCGCCGACTTGATCGACGATGGGTTCGTCCGGTCGGCCTATGGCGGCGCCGATGTCGGTTCGTACCTGGTGAACCACCCTCTAGTCGACGAGGTCCACATCACCGGGTCCGCTCGGAGTCACGACACCATCGTGTTCGGGCCCGGCGAAGAAGGCGCAGCCCGCAAGGCCCGTGGTGAGCCGATACTGACCAAGAGGATCACCAGTGAGTTGGGCAACGTCAGCCCGGTGATCGTGGTGCCCGGAGGGTGGAAGGAAAGGGATCTCCGCTTCCAGGCCGAGCACATCGCTACCCAGATGATGCAGAACGACGGGTTCAACTGCAATGCGGCCAAGGTCATCGTGCTGCACCGTGATTGGGCGCAGAAGCAGCAGTTCCTCGATCACCTGCGCGGTGTGCTGGGGAGCCTGCCGAGCAGGCCCGCCTATTACCCGGGTGCTGTGGAGCGATGGGGCCGTTTCGTCGAATCCCACCCCGATGTCGAGATGTTCGGGGCAGTCGGGGACGGGGTCGTTCCTGCTGCACTGCTGGTGGAGGTCGATCCCGAAGCCGATCACCTCGCATTCACCGAGGAGGCGTTCTGCTCGGTATCTGCCACCACGGAACTGCCCGGTGACGATGCCGGCGACTTCCTGGCCCGGGCGGTGGCATT
>CBDUUY010000263.1:0-3411 GCA_965370535.1 uncultured bacterium | reverse complement strand
GACCGGCCTCCGCACCTCTAACGCGCCGGCCGAGACACCGTCGTCGCTACGCAGCGGTTCGTCGAGCGAACCGGTGAGCACGACCAGGTTGGCGGACGCCCGCAGCGCCTCATCGGTGGCGAACGCCTCGACGATGGAGAGGTGGTTCTTCTTGGGATCGAGCCGGCTGGAAGCCACCACCACAGGCAGCCCGGCACGGTCTGCATCCAGGTCCCTGGCCAGGCGCTCATCGACGGTGCGGCGGGTCTGCTGCTCGTCGGGAGCGGTGGCCTCTGATCCAAAGATCGCCAGGTTCACCCCGGGGGGCACAACCATGAACCGGGTGTCGTCGCTGACATCGATGGCGTCCCGATAGGCCCGATGCCCGTACTGCTCGAATCGTTCCTGGTGGGTGCTGGTGATGTTGACACCCGAATGGCTCATCGCCAGTCGCTCGCCGATGAGGCGGGTCGAGAAGTGGTAGTGG
The DNA here is from genome assembly GCA_965370535.1 of uncultured bacterium. Taxonomy (GTDB): domain Bacteria; phylum Actinomycetota; class Acidimicrobiia; order Spongiisociales; family UBA11373; genus JAHJML01. The sequence goes on along the minus strand of CBDUUY010000263.1, from coordinate 2,945 downwards.
GCATCCAGTTCGGCCAGGCCGGACTGATCCGCCCCCATCTTGTCCATCTTCTGGGCACCCAGCGAGTGGGCGGTGAATGTGAACGGCACGCCGGTCCGGAAGCGCAGCAGCACGGCGGACAGGCCGCCGTCGCCGTAGTGGCCGGTGAAGGCGTCGGGCATGGACCCCTCGGAGAGGTACCAGTCGATGATCCCCGGCACCCAGTCCCTGCCCAGGAACGGCCACAGATCCTCTTTGCGGAGGAACCGATCGTCGTCCCCTGCTGTGATCCTGATGATCCGCACGTTGGGGGCCCCGGGATAGGCATCAACGGCCGCCGAGAACTCGGGCCACTCCTCGTCGTCGATCCTGCGGGTGAGGATGTCCACCCGGTGGCCCATCTCGCCGAGGGCGAGGGCCACCTGCTTGACGTAGACCAACTGGCCACCGAAGTCGGCATGCCCCGTCCAGTAGGAGTCGGCGGGGTCGAAGTTGCCCTGAGGGTTGAGGAAGCCGATATGCATGGGCCGAGTGTACGGAGCGCCCGGGAGGTTCTACTCGGCCAGGACCTCCTGCGCCTGGTCGATGGTGAAATGGCCCTCGGTGATCTCCCTGCCGACAATGACGCCCTGCAGCTTGCGGCCGTTTCTCTCCAGATCGCGCAGCGAAGTGAGGTCTGCGATATCCCTGGCGCCACCCGAAGCGATGACCGGCTCCGACACGATCTCCAATGCCTCCCCCAGTATCCCCAGGTTGGACGGCTCCGCCAGGGAGTCCCGACCGGCCTGCTGGATGTGGAAGCCGGCCACCCCGGCCGACGACAACTCGATCAGCACCTCTTCGAGATACCGGCCGCTGCCCGCGGTCCAGCCCCGGGTAGCCAGTTCCTCGTCCGGCAACACGTCCAGCGAGACCAGGATCCTGCCCGGGTAGTCCCGGCACAGCTCCCAGATGAGCACCTGATCGTCGATGGCTGCGGTACCCATGCCGACCTGATGTACTCCGACATCGTCGAGCATGCGGGCCACCTCGGGGGTCGAGCGCACCCCACCGGAGGCGCAGACCGGCACGTCGACCGCCTTGACGATCTCGGCGATCACAGAACGGTTCCTGTAATCCAGGTAGGCGGCAGCATCGAGATCGGCAATGAACAGACGGTGGGCGCCTTTGTCTATCCAGCTCTTGGCGCGGGAGACCGGATCGGCGTCGAGGGCAATCGATTCACGCACGTCACCGTGGGGCAGACGTACGGCCCGGCCGTCGAGAATGTTGATTCTGGCGCATAGATCCATGTCCAGAGGGTATCGGGTTTCCCCCCGATCGGCCCCGGGTGTGTTCTCAGCGCAACCCTGCGAACAGATCCGGCGCATCTGCCGGGGCGTCCACCCTGGAGAAGACCAGTTGGAACGTCTCGATGCCGAACGCCTCCCGGCGCAACTCGTCGGGGATGGTCCGGAACCACGAGTCCTCGGCGATCTGGGTGTGGTGAGCCAGCACGGCCTCCCACTTCTGGTCGACCCGGTCGGCCACATCCAACCGGGTGGTGATGTCCTCGTCCCTGGTGCCGTGCTCGGGCTCTCTGGCGGCCTCTTCGGGATCCATGCTCCCCATGGCGGCCATCAACTGCCTGGCCCTGCGGGACCGCTCACGCGGCCAGGTGGCCCAGTACAACTTGGAGGGCTGCCATGCCTCCTCCCCGGCCACGGGCGGGAAGCGGCCGATGTCCGCCGCCCCGAAGAACGCGGCGGTGCCCACCCGGTGCACCTGGATGTGATCGGGATGCCCGTATCCGCCGTACGGGTCGTAGCAGGTGACCACCTCGGGCCGGTGCTTGCGGATGACCCTCACCAGACGGCCGGCCGCCTCCATGAAGCCTGCCTGCCAGAAGCAGTCGGGATGCTGATTGTCGGCGGTGCCGATCATGCCCGAGTCGCGGTAGCCGAGCAGCTCTATCTCGGACACACCGAGGATTCTGCAGGCATCCCGCAACTCACCGATGCGGATCTCACCGAGGCGGTCCCGCAGGCCGTGGTCGTCGCCGTGGTTGTGGATCTCACCGACCTCCCCGTTGGTGGCGGTCACCACGACGACGTGCTCCCCCACCGCCGCAGCGCGGGCGAGGGCGCCGCCCATCGACAGCGACTCGTCGTCGGGGTGGGCATGGAAGGCGAGTAATCCGGGCACGGCCGCAGAGGTTAGCGGCGGAAAGAATCGGCGAGGGGCCGCCCACTACGCTGCCCCCGATGCCCATCAGCACCTTCCAGCACTCCGCCATCGCCGCCGCCTCCCCGGATGCCACCTGGACGGCCCTCCAGGATGCCGCTACCTGGGGTGGCATCGGCCCCATCGAGAAGGCTTGGGATGCCGAGCACGGCGAGGACGGCTCGCTGCAGTCCTACCGGTGGAGCGCCAACGCCGCAGGGCGCACCTGGGAAGGCACCGCCAGGATCACGGCCGCCGTGGCAGGCGAATCCATGGAGATGGCGATCGCTACGAAGGAGATCCGCGGCACCATCACCATCACCCTCACCCCCGATGGGGAGTCGACAGACGTGGCCGTGCGATTGCAGGCAGAACCGGCCGGGATGATGGCCACCCTGTTCTGGGGGGCGGTGCGGGATACGATCGCCTCCGGCTTCAACCGGCAGGTGGAGGAGTTCGCCGCCGGTCTCGGGCACTAGACGTAGCGAACCTTCGGCACCGCGGGGTCGGGGCACAACAGTCTGAATGCGGATGATTCCTGGATCCCGTCGCGAGCGCTGTGCCTTCCGATGACACTGAAACCCATGTGCTCGAAGAAACCCGGCGCCGTCTCGGTGAGCAGGTAGAGCGACTCCAGGCCCCGGCGCGCGGCCTCATCCATCGCAGCGGTTGTCAATCGCCTACCGAGGCGGGCACCCTGTCGGGCCTCGGCCACCACCACGGACCTCAGCAACCCGTCGCGTCCGTCCACCGCTACCGCCACG
>CBDUUY010000262.1:0-3422 GCA_965370535.1 uncultured bacterium | reverse complement strand
CGACGCCGTCGCCCTCGCCCTCAACGCACGACCCCGCAAGACCCTCAGCTGGCGCACACCAGCCGAAGCCCTCGACGAACTTCTACGCTCTGACCAAACAGGCAGTGTTGCAACCACCCCTTGAACCCAAGTTGTTCAGCGGGCTCCCAGGCCGACTCAGAGGGTACGCCCGGGCGTCAGTCCTCTTCGGGCACCCACCCTCGGGTCGAATCCAGAAGTCGATCGAAGTAGTTGCGCAACTGACGAGCCCTGGTGCGGCCCACACCCTCGACATCGTCGAGATCGCCGACGGTCGCATGCAACAAACCCTGCAGACCACCGAACTGCTCGATGAGCGAATCCTTCACCGCTTCGGGGAGCCGCGGCAACCTGTCCAGCACACGGCGGCCCCGGGACCGGGCCTGGCTGTCGAGCGGGCCGAAGTCGAGGTGGGAGGCCACCCGGTTCGGATCGGAGAGGTGCTCCGTGTCGATGTCGGCGAGCACCTCGAGGGGGTCTTCGATCTCGGGGGGGTACGTCCTCGAATAGTCGCTGTACACCAGCACGGCCGCCTTGTGCACACCAAGCAGCAGGTCGCTCACCTGGATCTGGATGATGTCGCCCTCACCGCCCAGTTCCACCGCGTAATTCTCTACGTATGAGGCGACCCTCTGCACCAGAGCAGCCCGCTGCAACAACAGGACCACATCGCGGTACACCGCCAGGTCATCCACCTCCGACTGGGTCAACCGGGCCTCGGCATCGCTGAGGCGGCGGCGGAACCTCTCCAGGGTCAGCAGGTTCTGGTTGGCCTGGGCCAATACGGTGGTGGGATTACGCAGTTCGTATTTGCCCCGGGCGATGAACACCGACACCGACCCGCGACCTTCGCTGACCACGATCACCGGCCGGCCGGTCTGAGCGGCAGTCCTCTCGGCGGTACGGTGCCGGGTCCCGGTCTCCGATGTCGGATAGGAGCCATCGGGCAGCAAGTGGACGTTGGCGCGGTAGATCACCTCGGCCGCTGCATCACAGATGACTGCCCCATCCATCTTGGCCAATTCGGCCAGGCGGGCCGCACTGAAATCGGCTCCGTTGAGGTGGAACCCCCCGCTGCAGATGGCTTCGATGTCGGTGCCGTAGCCGAGCACGATCAACGCCCCGGTCTCCTGACGGAGGATCAGGTCGATCGCCACTCGCAACGGTGCACCCGGGGCAAGGGCCCGCAGAATCTCGAGAGAGTCGCTTTGAGTCATCCCTCGGGACGCTACTACACGGATCAGTGGACCGGTGGCCGGTGCCCCGGCCGATGCCGGAGTTGCGGCGAATGGGGCAGGTGATGTCGAGGGCGAGGCAGGGGCATCGCCGGCAAGGACTTCGGACGAAACCGCACTGCAACCTGCTTCGAGGACGAGGACACAGCCGGAGGTGTCACCGGACACCCTGAACGCGGTAGACGTTCCGGGTCTCAGCCCGGCAGCAGGCCGGCTCTCACCAGGGCTCGCTCGATACGGTCCTCTCCGTTGCCGGAGGGGCCCACGACCCTCTCGATGCCGAGCCTGGCCACCTCTTCGGCCCTCCGGTCGTAGTGGGCCACCGAGCGGACCTCGCCGGTGAGCCCCACCTCCCCCCAGGCGGCCAGCGGACCGGTCGGACGGTCCAGCAGCGAGGAGACCAATGCCAGAGCGACCGGGAGATCGGCCCCCGGTTCACGCAGTCGAATGCCGCCCACCACACTCACATAAACGTCCTTGCCCCCGAACCCGAGACCCGCATGGCGCTCGAGCACCGCCAGCAGTTGGTGGACCCGGGATGCCTCCAGGCCCTGGACACTTCGGCGGGATTGCGGGGTGGTGGCCCCGGCGACCAGTGCCTGCACCTCGACCAGCAGCGGACGGCGGCCATCGATAGCCGGAAACACCACACTCCCCGCCACGCCACCCCGCCATCTGGCCAGCATCCACTCACTCGGGTCGGCGACCTCGGCCATCCCGGCATCCCGCATCTCGAATAGCCCCACCTGGTGGGTGGCCCCATACCGGTTCTTGAGGCTGCGCAGCATCCGCAGACCACGTTCGACGTCGCCCTCCAAGTACAGCACCACGTCCACGGCATGCTCCAGCAGTTTCGGGCCTGCGATGCCGCCATCTTTGGTGATGTGGCCGACCAGGACCACGGGGATACCCGACTCCTTGGCGAAGTGGATGAGTCGAGCGGCCGACTCGCGCACCTGGGCCATACCTCCCGGCGCACCCCCCACCTCGGCCACAGCCACCGCCTGCACGGAGTCCACCACCACCAGATCGGGCCGCACGGTCCCGGCTGCAGCGACGATCGCATCGACATCACGTTCGATCGCCAGAAGCACGTTGGGGTCATCGATACCCAGACGATGGGCCCGAATGCCGACCTGGGCTGCGGACTCCTCAGCCGTCACGACCAGGGTGGTGCCGCCCGAACCTGCCAGGGCACCTGCCACCTGCAGCAACAACGTGGACTTGCCGACACCGGGTTCGCCCCCGACCAGGATGGTGGCACCCGGGACCAGGCCACCCCCGAGAACCCGGTCTACTTCGCCGATGCCTGTGGGGAGCCGCGACACCTGATCGCCATGTACCTCGGTGATCGACACCACTTCGGCATTGCGGCCCGCCTGCTTCGACGCCGTGATCTCCTGTGCAAGTGCACCGTCGGTGCGGCACTGCGGGCAGAAGCCCATCCATTTGGTGCTGCGATATCCGCAGACTTCACATCGGTAGCTCACGGAGCCACCCTATCGGCGGGTCACGACACGAACCGCCCCGGCGACCATGGCCGCAAACACACAACCGAGGAGCAGAATCCCGGCCGCGATCGAAAGAGCCGACCAGGACTCGGCCGACTGAACCACCGCCACGACGCAAGACAACTCAAACACCATTCGATCCATGGCAGAATACCTCGATGTCCCGGCATACCGCCGGGTCCGGACGCGGCCTCTGTGCCGAGGTGAGAGTTGGGCAACGATCCGAAAGACCCGCGCGACACGTTCGAAGATCTGTTCGAACCGTTCGATCTGGAGGAAGAACCGCCGGGATGGACGGAGGACCCCGAGTCGCGCGGCGGCCGATCGCGGCGCGGGCAGCAGGCCGCCATCCCTGGGCCCGAATACGCCCGCCCCTGCTCGTCGTGCGGAGCCCCCAACCCCCCGGGCAATCGTCACTGTGAGTCGTGCGGCGCTCGCATCGGCCGGGGCAACATGCCGGTGGCCCCTCAACCGATGCTGCGCACCACCGCCGGCGCCAGGGCATTGATGGTGCTGGCCGGGGTCATCCTCAGCGTCGCCGTCCTCGCTCTGGTGGTGAACGTCTTCCGCAGCGGCGGGGACGAGACGGCGGATTCCACATCGACCACCACCACCTCCATCCCCATCGAGATAAGGGCCCTGGTCCCCGTCCGCACCA
>CBDUUY010000261.1:0-3450 GCA_965370535.1 uncultured bacterium | reverse complement strand
GATCCTCCAGCGATGACCCAACGGAACCGAGGGCGCCGAGCACCCCGCGATCGCCATCGGCATCGACGGGGTTCTGCTGCAGTGGCGGGCCCACTATCAGCGACAACGCCTCTATCAGGTCGTCGGGGCCCAGCACCGGAACCGCACCGTCCCGGATCAGCAGGTTGCAGCCGACCGATGCCTCCCTGTCGATGTCGCCGGGCACCGCCAGCACCACCTTGCCCTGGTCGATGGCGGCACCCGCCGTGATCAGTGCCCCACCCTTGACGGCCGCCTCGATCACCACCACCGCAGCCGACATCCCGGCAATGATCCTGTTGCGGGGCGGGAACCTCCACGCCTCGGGCGGGGTGCCCGGCGGGTACTCGGTGATCACCGCTCCGCCGCCGCGCAGCAACGCGTCGTGGAGATCCCGGTTCTCCGGCGGATAGATCACGTTGGGCCCAGAGCCCAGCACCGCCACTCCGGGCCCTCCCACATCCAGCAAACCCCTGTGAGCCTCGGCGTCTACGCCCCTTGCCAGGCCGCTGACCACCACCCAACCCGCCGACGCGATCGCCGATCCACACGACCGGGCCAGGGACCGGCCGTATGAGGTGCACCTGCGGGTACCCACCACCGCCACCGCAGGGCCCGGTGGAATGACTCCCCTGACGAAAAGCACATCCGGAGCGTCTGGGAAGACGCCGAGGGCTTCGGGGTAGCCGGGATCACCCAGCCAGATCGGCTGCACCCCGATGCCGGCCAGCACCTCACCGATGGCCACCGATGAACGCTCCACCGCCTCGGCGGCCCGCCGGGTCACCTCGATCCGCCCCCTCCGTATCGCCCCGACCACGGAATCGGCCGACCCGTATGCCTCGACCAGGCCCCTGACCCGGTCGGGGTGCAGGCCCGCCATCGCCAATCGGAGCCGGCCGCCCCTGCTCATCCCGGGCCCCGGAAACCCAGTGCCTCCGCCATGTGGCTCTCCTCGACCCCCTGCACCCCTTCGAGATCGGCGATGGTGCGCGACACCCTGCGAACCCGATCCCATCCCCTGGCGGTGAGGGCCATCCTCCGCACGGAGGATTCCAGCAGGCGCAACGCCGCTGGAGCCCATTCCAGGGAATCCAACTGCCTGCGCCCCAGGTCGCGGTTCAGGACACCCCGGGACTCCTGCCGGGCCCGCGCCTCACTCACCCGGCAGCGCACCACCCGGCTCGGCTCTCCCCCGGGACCGGCGACCTCCCCGGGGTCGAGGCGGGGCACATCGACGCGCAGGTCGAACCGATCGAGCAACGGGCCCGACAACCTTCGGCGATACCTGGCCAATGCCCCCGGGGCACAGGTACAGGACACCAGACGATCGTCGGCGTAGCCGCATGGGCAGGGATTGGTGGCGGCCACCAGTTGGATCGAGCACGGAAACTGCACCGACACCCCCTTGCGAGCCACATGCACACTGCCCGCCTCGATCGGCTGACGCAGGGCATCGAGCAGATGCAGAGGGAACTCCCCCAACTCGTCGAGAAACAACACCCCCCGATGAGCCAATGTCAACTCACCGGGAACCGGCACACCGCTGCCACCGCCCAGTACGGCGGCCGTCGTCGCACTGTGGTGTGGGCTGCGGAACGGAGGTTCGGAACGGGGAGGGCGGGGACGGCCTCCGGCGGCCCATGCCTGGGCGACATCGAGAGCCTCGTCCCTGGTGAGCGGCGGCAGGATGCCGGGCAGGGACCGGGCGAGCATGGTCTTGCCGGCACCGGGTGGCCCGTTCAACAGCAGATGGTGGCCGCCGGCGGCGCCCACCTCGAGGGCCCTCCTGGCGATGGCCTGGCCCCGGACATCCCCCAGGTCGGCCCCAACCGAGACACCCTCGGAGAGCACGACTCCGGCCACCGGGACCTCGACACGCTCCCCCAGGGCTGCCGACACCGCAGCCGCCAGCGAACCCGCCACCCGCACTTCGGCCCCGCCGACCATGCCCGCCTCGGCCGCCGACCCATTCGGCAGCACACACGGCAGGCCCACATCTGCCGCCACCATCCCGGCGGCGAGGCCGCCCCGTGCCGAACGCAGTGCGCCGTCTAGCGCCAACTCGCCCAGTGCCACCACCCTGGCCGCAGCCGGGGGAACCGCCCCCGAGGCCGCCAGCACCCCGAGGGCGATCGGCAGGTCGTACGCCGATCCGGCCTTGGGCACATCGGCGGGAGCCAGGTTGACCGTCAGCCGCCGGTTGGGGAACCGGTATCCCGAGGAGGCCAGTGCAGAGCGAACCCGTTCCTTGGCCTCCCGTATGGCGGTGTCGGGAAGACCGACCAGATTGAACAGAGGCTTGGATCCGCCGACGTGCACCTCGACCCGAACCGGGCGCGGTTCGACACCGACCAGGGCGACGGAGGTGACGGCTGCGAACACGACACCAACGTATGGCAACGGTGTGACGGGTTGAAGGGTGTCGGAGCAACCGCCCCCGCCTGGTTCGGGGCATCTCACCGGGCAAATCGGTAGCCTGGCTGTGTGGGTTCGACATGAGGCAAAGGAGGGATCGACATGCCGACGCGTCGAGGTTTCAAGGGAAGGTTCCTGGGGGTGCTGGTGGTCCTCGGCCTGCTCGCCGGGGGTGTCGCCGCCGGAGCGGCCGAACCGAAGGCGGCCGGCCTCGGGACGATCCGGGCCGTCGTCAAGTACGTGGACGGAGGCGGGGTCCGGCAGCCACTGCCCGGTGTCGAAGTATACGTATGGGACGGGAGCGCAGCCCATTACGCCTGCACCAACGCCAACGGCGTCGCCGTCTTCAAGGATCTCCCACCGGGGTCGAACTATATCTCGGCGACCGGGGTCAGCGTCAACAACCCACGTTGCGCCAACGATCTGTTCCTGAACCCCGACACCGGCAAGAAGATGTTCGCCGTCCTCTGGAAGGGCCACTCGGGCGTGCGCCAGTTCGACAACTTCTCAGTGCTCGCCGACCAGACCACCCGGCTCTCCTTTGTGGTTCGCACTGCCCGCGCACAGGGCCGGATCTGCGGTGGCTTGCGCGCCACCTGGATCGGAACCGCCGGCCCCGACACCTACACAGGCACCATCGGCGACGACGTGATCAGCGGTCGCGGAGGAGCCGACATCCTCAACGGCGGACCCGGAAACGATTTCATCTGCGGGATGACCGGGGCCGACCAACTGTTCGGTGGCCGCGGTGATGACTTCCTGTTCGGTGAGGGAGGCCGCGACCTGCTGGTCGGCGGAATGCACACCGACGTCGCCCTCGGCGGGCCGTTGACTGACACCTGCGACGCCGAGACCGAGTTCGACTGCGAGCTCTAGACGAACGGCCGAGACAGGCCGAGGGGCGCCGGCGGGTTGTCGCGCGGCAGCTTGGTGCCGTCGATCGGTGAGCCGCGTCCTCGCTGGGATCCGTCCGAGCCGTCGTCGGGCACTTCGGCGAGATCAGCGCCCGTGACG
>CBDUUY010000260.1:0-3456 GCA_965370535.1 uncultured bacterium | reverse complement strand
AAAGTAGGCGAGACAGACAACGAGTAAGAGTCATATCATGCGGCCCAGGTCTCTCAGACGGCTCCTACTCGGACCGCAGGGCCGCCACCGGATCCAGCCGGGCGGCCCGGGAAGCCGGGTAGACCCCCGCCGCCAGCCCGACCAGCGTCCCGAAGGAGAGCGCGCCCAGGGCCAGCCACCAGGGTACCACGGACAGGGAGCCGATGCCTCGTACCCCCTCAGACTCCAGATACCAGTGGGCGGCCCAGTCCACCCCGCGTCCCAGCAGCGTTCCCAGCGCCAGGCCGAGAACGCCTCCCAGAAAGCCGATCAGGGCCGCCTCGACGATAAAGAGCCGCAGCACATCCCCTCGCGAGGCGCCGATGGCCTTCATGATGCCGATCTCGCGCGTCCGTTCGTAGACGGCCATGATCATAGTGTTGATGACGCCCAGGGCAGCCACGAAGAGGGCCAGGCCGCCCACCGACCCCAGCAGGGTGTTGAGCACGGCGAAGATCCGGTTCGCCAGGTCGAGGAAAGTGCGCAGCGAGCGGGCCTGGAAGCCCATAGCCTTGACCCGGTCCTCCACCGCCGGCACCGCCGCCAGGCTCCTGGCCTTGACCACCAGGCCGTCGTAGCCCCGCGTCTCCAGCAGGTCGGGTTGCCCGTACCACCAGCGCTTGATGTCCGCCGCGTCCTCCACGCCCAGTTCGACGGCGCTCCGCTGTCCCTCCTTGACGCCCAGCACCGTCACGGGGAACTCCCCGGTCTCGCCACGGGGCAGGCGCACGGTGAGCGTCACCACCTGCCCCACCAGTGCACCGTAGTCGCCGACGCCCAGGTCGCGGGCCAGTCGTGCAGAGAGGACAACGCCTCGCGCCTCACCGGGGTCCAGTTGCCTTCCAGCCAGCACCTGCGATGATCCCTCAAAGGGGCTGAGCTGTTCCGTGCTGCTTTGCACCCGGGCCGGGGCTGCCCGCTCGCCCCACTTCACACTCAAGTCCAGGTACGAGGGCAAATCCACCAGCGGGGCGACGCTGTCCACCTCGGGCATCCGGCGCAGTGTTTCTACCGCCGCCGGAGTGATGGGCACTTCCGGTCGGGAATCCGCGTAAGAGTCGAAACCGCCGGCCTCCATGTGTTGTGGCGAGACGATGGACGCACCTGGTCGGGTCTCAGCGTAGGTGGCAAAACCGCCGGTTTCGGCGCGGGGCGGCGTGACGAAGACCGATTCCAGCCCCATCGCCTCGATGTTGCGCTGCACTTCCCTTTCCACGCCTACCGCCACCGAGAGCATAGCCACGATGGTGATGATGCCGACGAAGACGCCGATGACGGTCAGACCGCTGCGCACGATGCGTCGGCTAAAGTTGGCGAAGGCGCTGCGCAGCAGATCGGCCAGGCGCATTGATGGCGGCGTGCCTTCTGATGCCTGTCCTGAGCGTAGTCGAAGGGCTCCCCCGCTCCTTTGCCCCCCTGCCTCCCTGCTCCTCTGCTCGCTTTCCTCGACGCGCTCCACACGGCCGTCGCGCAGGTAGATCACCCGGTCGGCGACGGCGGCCGCGGCGGGATCGTGGGTGACCAGGAGCACCGTCACGCCGCGCTCTCGGTTCAGCCGGCGCAGGAGGGCCAGGATCCCCGCGCCCGTTTGGGTGTCCAGGTTGCCCGTGGGTTCGTCGGCCAGGATGACGGCCGGGTCGTGCACCAGTGCCCGGGCGATAGCCACTCGCTGCTGCTCTCCCCCCGAAAGTTGTGTCGGGTAGTGATCCAGCCGGTGGCCCAGGCCCACCCCTTCCAGCAGAGCGCGGGCCTGGGCCTCTCGCTCCCGGCGCGGGACGCCGGCGAACATGAGGGGCAGGGCGGTGTTCTCCAGGGCGGTCAGGCGCGGCAGCAGGTTGAAGGTCTGGAAGACGAAGCCGACGCGCCGACGGCGGTGGTGGGTCAGTTCTGTCTCCCTGGCCGACCCCAACTCGACCTCGTCCACCCATACCTGGCCGCCCGTGGGCCGCTCCAGTCCGCCCACCAGATGGAGCAGGGTAGACTTGCCGGAGCCGGAGACGCCGGCCACGGCCACGAACTCACCACGGCATACCCCCAGGTCCACACCCGCCAGCGCCTCCACCGTGCCCTCGCCGATGCGGTAGTGGCGGGTGAGTTCCTGGGTGAGGACGGCCAGGTCCGTCATTGCAGGGACTCGGCGACCCGCAGCGCCTCCTGGCCGGAGATGGCCCCACTCACGGTGAAGGTCCGCCCGTCCTCGGTCCACGCCAGGAAGACTTTGGTGCCCTCCTCATTGGTGAAGAGCGTCCCTGTGGTGCCCCGCAGCGAGACGGGTTCTCCCGAGGTAGGAGGGGGCTCCACGGCCCGGCCATTGGTGCCCTGACTGACGGCGAAAGGTCCCTGGGCCGACTCATAGCGGAGGACGATGGTGCTTTCTGTTCTCACCACGTCCACAAGCGTTGCGCCCTCGGGGAGGTAGGACGGCGTCAGTAGGTCGAAGCCGACCACCGCCTCCGCCTCGGCCAGGCTCAGATGCTCCCGGCTCCGGTCCTCCACCGGCACCACCTCGACTCCTTCTGGAATCTGGAACGTGAACAGGTCGTCGGGCAGGCCCACGTCCAACTCCACCAGTTCAGCCGTCACCCGGCCCTGGCCCATGGAGCCGCCGTCGAAGGTTGCCTGCAGGACCACCCAGCGGGCCCGATCCACCCACGCTGTCCCCGTGCCTCCGGTCGCCGCCACCTCGGGCATCTCTTCGGGACGAGGCACGAACTGGAGGCTGTAGGCTGCGTGGCCTGCCACCTCTTCGGTGCCCAGGAGCGTCACCTCGCTGACCTCCAGAAGCCAGTCTACGAACGTCTGAGGGGAGTCGAAAGGCAACTCGTCTTCGTAGGCGGGCATCTCTTCGACGTTGTGCATCTCTTCGACCGCGCCCGTCCAGACGGTATCCCGGGCCGGGACGTAGAGCCAGAACTGCTCCCCATCGCTGACGGCCACCGCACCCTGGGCCTCGGCCTCGCTCGTCTCCCGCACCTCGGCCCGGAACTTCGGATGGGCATCCTCCTCGGGCGGCTTCTTGCCCCAGACCTCGAGGGTGGCCCAACCGCTCCTGTCGGGAGTATCGGCCTCGATGCTCAACACGGCGTGGCCGTCCTGGGCGGCGTCCAGGGTCTCGACGGTACGGGTCAGAATCTCCTCGGGCGTAGGGTCGCCGTTAAACGCGGCCAACGCCAGCCCGCCAACCCCCAAAGCCAGGATGGCTACCAGAAGTACGAACAATCTCTTACCTTTTGCGCTCATCATTTTCCTCCTTCACGAAATCTCACCTGAAGATCTTCACACAACTCCTCGGTCTTGAGCCTTCTACTCATACGCATTCACCTCCTTCTATCCACTCTCTATCCAAATATCCTATGGTCGGCTGACCGCCGTCCATCGTCCTCCCTTATGCAGCGAACGGCAGACGGCGGGCGGCCG
>CBDUUY010000259.1:0-3462 GCA_965370535.1 uncultured bacterium | reverse complement strand
AGGGCGGGAGTGATGCGTATCAGTGGCAACAGGGCTTTCGGAGTGTTCCTGGGGGTGTTGCTGGTGGCGGCAGCCATCTGGATCGTGATCGCCCTCTTCAATTCCCCCGATCTCGATTCGGGACAATCCAGGTTCCTGCGCTACGTCCTGGTGATCGGTCTTGCAGGCGTGCTCGGCTTTGGTGCCGGGCGTCTCTTTGGGGGTAACAAGGGCTTCGGGGTGTTCGTGGCGGCGATCTTGAGTGGGTCGGTCGTCTGGATCGTGGTGGGTCTGTTCGCCGCTGACCTGTCGCCGGGCCAGACCACCCTGGTGCGTTACGGGGTGCTGCTGGGCCTGTCGGCGGTGGTCGGTCTCGTCTCCGGCGAATTTATGGGTGAGGACAAGGGTGTCGGGGTGTTCGTCGGGGGAGTCATTGCCGGGGCTGCGATCTGGATCGTCATTGCCCTGTTCCAGTCGGTGACCCTTTCCTCCCAGGGCAGGACGAATCTCGGGTACACGCTGTTCATAGGAATCCCCCTGGCAGTCGGTCTTGGCCTGGCGGCCTGGAAGGACTCCCGACAGCAGGAACCTGCGGAGTAGGGCTTCGACAGGAATCCGCTGGGCCGTACCGTTGAGCGGTGAACTCCTATGGGGCGACCCGGTCGAGGAAGGCGCCCACCGCAGACATGTATCTCGCGGTGTCCACGTTCCACGAGCGCACGTGATCCGCATCCCGGAACTCGACGAGTTCCACGAGGTCGGGTCGAGCATCCGCCAGTTCCCGGCTCAGAGCGATCGGCACCGTTTCGTCCCGTACGCCGTGCAGGATCAGGATCGGGACATCGAGCAGGCCCACCCGGCCATCCAGGTAGTCCATGGCGCCCCAGTTGACGCCGAAGCGCAGGCTGGCCATCTTCTTGGCGACGGAGGTCAGCGCCGTGGGGACCTTCAGCGGCAGCAGCGGAAGCGACGTGTCGTGGGCCCTGGCATCCACCATGGCCCCCAATTCCAGCGCAGGGGCGTCGAGCACGACGGCGCTCACCGAGGCTGCCAGGTCGGACTCGTAGAGCATGCTGATAGAGATTGCCCCTCCCATGCTGAAGCCGACCAGGATCACATCCGATGCGCCGTGGTCGAGTGCGTAGCCGACCGCCCCCTCGAGGTCCATCCACTCCTCCACGCCGAAGGTGGCCAGGTGGTCCCCGGTGGTGGGCGCCCCCCGGTCGTTGCGGTACTGGATCAGCAGGGTGGGTATGCCGCGGTCCCGGAAGGCGGGCAGAACCCGGATTCCCTCGTGACGGGTGGCACCCCTGCCGTGCACGAAGATCGCCCAGGTGGAGCGATTGCCGTCGATCAGCCACGCCTCGAATTCGCCGAAGGCCGACGAGTAGGTGACCGATTCATGAGCTATGCCCGCGTCGGCGGGATCTGGAGGCACGGCGTGGCCTTCGAAGGCGACGTTCACGCCTGGTTCGGGTGGGGTCCCCGTCACCATCGTGAAGGTCTTGGCTACTGCCTCGTCGGTGCGGGAGATGACGGTGCCACTGAGGCCGTAGCCGCCATCCCAACGAACGCCGAGCGTCTCGCCGGAGACCAGGTCGGCGGCCGGATGGCCCGGCAGGTCGAACGTGATGCTCTCGGTGGACACCCCGATCACGGTGTAGTCGTACTCGGGTGACGCCTCATCAACCAGCAGCGCATCGTTGCGGATCTGGCCGGAGAAATACCACCCTCCGCCTGCGAAGAACAGCAGCAGTAGCAGTGTGGCCGTGGCACCGGCGACCCTGGGCCAGCGGCGCCGCGCCGCGCCCTCTACGACCACCGCAACCCGTTCGCGTCTCGGCGACAAGCCATCTCCCGCCTTTGGGGCCTCCACGGTAGGCCGCCCTGCGGAATCCCGTCACGGTTCCGGGGTCTCGTGAGGTACGCTGCCTTCTCTGTCGCCGAGGAGGATGACGATGTTGAAGCGAGTGATGGTTGCCGTGCTGGCCCTGACCCTGGTGGCTGCGGCCTGTGGGGACGACGACGGGTCCCTTACCGAAGGTGAGACGGTCATCGTCGATGCCATCGTCGCCGGTATCGCCGAGGATGCTGATTCCAGCAATCCGTTCAACGACCCCGTGGCAGCCAGGTGCTTCGCCGAGGGAATGGTGCAAGACATGGGGGTCGCCAGACTCGGTGAGGTCGGCATCACCGCCGATTCGGACGACCCCGAAGAAGCCTTTGCGCTGATGACCGAGACCGAGATCAATGATCTCACCGACACTGCCTTCGAGTGCCTCGACATGGACGCCTTGATGGTCGAGGAGTTCACGAAGAGCGGTATCAGCGAGGACAGCGCCCGATGCCTCGTCGCCGAATTGAACAAGACCGGTTTCATCCGAACATCCTTCATGGCCAGCATGACCGGTGCCGGCACCGATCCCTCGGATGACCCGGAGGCCATGGGAATCATGCTCGAAGCGTTCACCAAGTGCCTCACACCGGCAGAACTCGGCGAGATGATGGGCGGCTGAGCAGGGGCGTCGTGTGGCCGCCGAGCGGCGGCCATGCCTACCCTTGCGGCCATGCTGTTCGATGTTTACGGCCGTCACCGGGTATTCGTCGACGCCGATCGCGCCGTTTGGCTGATCGGCGCCGATGGCAAGCGGTCCCGCATCGACGCCCTGGTCATCCCGCCCGACGCCGACGGCGACGAGATGACCGATCTGCTGGACGTCGCCTTCCACGAGATGGCCCGTCCCGGCGAGAAGGTGGTCAGGATCTCCTGACCCGGCGCCCGCCGTTCTGAACGAACCGGATACTGCCGAAGGTCCGCTGACTGTTAGGTGACCCCTGCCTCTCTCATGGCCCGCCACACCTTCTCCGGCGTGAATGGGGTCTCGGTGAGACGCACCCCCACGGCGTTGTAGATCGCATTGGCGATCGTCGGGATCGGGGCGTTGATCCCGATCTCTGCGATCGACTTGGCCCCCATCGGGCCGGTCGGTTCGTAGGAGTCCATCAGGATCACCCGGATCGGCGGGGTGTCCGCCCACCCGGGGATCTTGTAGCGGGCCAGGTCCGGGTTGCGGACCTTGCCCGATCGCGTGAACTGCATCTCTTCGGTCAGGGCGTAGCCGATGCCGTTGTGCACGGCACCTTCGACCTGGCCCTCGGCCTGGAGGGGGTTGATGGGGGTGCCGCAATCCACCGCCGCCACGTAGTCGAGCACCCGGACGATGCCGGTCTCGATATCCACCTCCACCTCGGCGAACGAGGCGAGGAACGGCGGGGGAGACTCCTCGGGCACCGAAGACGCCGTTGCTGCGATCTGGAATTGATCGGCTCCGTACATGGCCCGCAGGCAGATCTCCGCCAGCGTGACGCTGGACCCGTCGGGGGCGGTGATCCGTTCGTCTCCGATCTCGAGGACGGCGTCGCCGGCTTGCAGCATGGCTGCGGCCACGCCGAGGAGCGGGGCCCTGACCTCGACTGCCGCCT
>CBDUUY010000258.1:0-3464 GCA_965370535.1 uncultured bacterium | reverse complement strand
GACCCTGGTCTCGGCCCACTCTTGCCAGTCGAGATCCAGGTCCTCGCGGGCCTTGGCGGATGCCTGCTCTTCCGCGCTGTCGCCCCACATGACCACGTGGCCCAACTCCGTGTTGGGCACCAATCGACCGTCCATGAAGAGCGCCGACCCGATCCCGGTGCCCAGCGTCAGGAGCAGGGTGGTGCCGGTGCGGCCGGCCCCTGCACCGAAACGCATCTCTGCCAACCCGGCGGCGTCGGCGTCGTTGAGCAGCACCGCATCCCGCCCGAGGGCATCCCCAAGCCGCTCCCGGCCGTCTACACCCAGCCACGATCCATCGATGTTGGCTGCGGTGCGCACCACCCCTTTCACCACCACAGCGGGGACTGCACAGCCGATGGGGCCGTCGCAGGCCATCTCATCGGCCACTTCGTCCACGACGGCGGCGATGGTGGACGCCACCGCAGCCGGAGTCGAAGGCTGCGGGGTGGGGATGCGATGGCGATCGCTTGCCAACTCTCCCAGATCGAGGTCGACTACCGCTCCCTTGATGCCGGTTCCGCCGAAGTCGACTCCGATCCTCAGCATGTCAGTCCCCCATGTTCCAGGTGAGTATCGGGTGACGTGCCGCCGTGGCGTCGTCGGGTCGCCCGACTGGAGTGTGCCGCGGCGCAGCCTGGATGTGCGCAGGATCTGATGCCGCAGTGGCGGCGATATCGAGGAACGCCTCGCCGAGGGCCTCCACCGTTTCGAGGGACTCGGTCTCGGTGGGTTCGATCATCAGCGCCTCATCGACGATGAGAGGGAAGTAGACCGTCGGGGCATGGAAGCCATGGTCCAGCAACGCCTTGGCGATATCCATGGCCCGCACCCCGGTTTCTTTCTTGATGGTCGATGCCGACGCGACGAACTCGTGCATGCACGGGATCGGGAAAGGGATGTCGTAGGCGCCGGCGAGCATCTGCTCCAGGTACCTGGCATTCAGCACCGCCCGTTCCGCCACCCTGCGCAGTCCTGTGCCGCCCAATGCCCTCATGTAGGCCAGGGCCCGCAGCACCACCAGCACGTTGCCGTGATTCCCGTGAACCCTGCCGATCGAATCCGGGGGCATCTCCCAGACCGCAAGCCCTTCGTCGGTCCTCAGCGGCAGTGGCCCGGGGAGGAATCGGGCGAGGCGATCCACCACGGCCACCGGGCCGGACCCGGGGCCTCCGCCGCCGTGCGGCGTGGCGAACGTCTTGTGGAGGTTGGAATGCACGATGTCGAAGCCCATGTCACCCGGTCTGGAGACGCCGAGGATCGCATTCAGATTGGCGCCGTCGTAGTACATGAGGCCGTCGACGTCGTGCACGGCCTGGGTGATGGCGGAGATCTCCTCTTCGAACAGGCCCAGGGTGTTCGGGTTGGTCAGCATGAACCCGGCCACGTCCTCGTTCAGGACGCCTCTCAGAGCATCCAGATCGACCATGCCCCGATGGTTCGACGGCACCTGCACCGCCTTGTACCCGGCCAGTGTGACGCTGGCCGGGTTGGTCCCGTGCGCCGAGTCGGGGATGACGATGGTGGTGCGGGGGCTCCCTGCGGCCTGATGGTAGGCCCGCATGATGAGCAGACCGGTCAGTTCTCCGGAAGCCCCGGCGGGAGGCTGGAACGTCGCCCTGGCCATGCCGGTGATCTCGCAGAGGAACTCCTCGGCCTCGAGCAGCACTCCGAGCGCCCCCTGGGCGTACTCGGCGGGGAGCGCCGGGTGGAGGTCCCGGAACGATGGATGCTCCGCCGCCCAATCGGCCACCTTCGGGTTGTACTTCATGGTGCACGAACCGAGCGGGTAGGCCCCGATGTCCACGGCGAAATTGCGGTGTGCCAGGCGAGTGAAGTGCGCCACCAGGTCGCGCTCGGCCAGTTCCGGCAGCGGGGGCGGGCCTTCCGCGGCCTCGGGCAGGTCGATGTCGGCTTCCGGCACGTCGAGCGGTGGCAGGGACCACGAGCGGCGCCCGGGCGCCGAGATCTCGGCAAGCGTCGGTTCGGTTCCCTTGGTGGTCAGCGGGGCGGATGCCGCCCTTCCTCCGGGCTCAGGCATCGGCGATCACCTCCTCCAGAGCGGACACATAGCCGTCCAGTTGCCCCCTGGTCCGTTGTTCGGTCACTGCCACCAATATGCCGCCGGGGTACTCGGGATAATCACCCGGCAGCGGGATGCCCGCCAGGTAACCCCGCGCGGCCATGCCGGAGATGACGGCACCGGGGTCGATCGGGGTGAGCAGCGGGAACTCCCTGGCGAATGGAGCGTCCACCATCGGATGCACACCCTTGATCTGGGCGAGTCGCTTGGCCAGATAGTGAGCCTTCTGCACCGAACGCCTGCCGGCCTCGGCGAGGCCTTCGGGTCCCAGCCAGGCGAGATGAATGGCTGCCGCCAGCGCATTGAGGGACTGATTGGTGCAGATGTTGGATGATGCCTTCTCCCTGCGGATGTCCTGCTCCCTGGTCCGCAGCGTCAGTGTGTACGCCGTCCGGCCTTCGGCGTCGGTGGTCCTGCCGGTCAGCCTTCCTGGGATCCGCCGCAGCAGCTTTTCGGTCGTGGCGAACATCCCCACCACGGGACCTCCGAACGACATGGGGTTGCCGAATGGCTGCCCTTCGGCGACGGCTATGTCACAACCTGCGGCTCCCGGCGATCGCAGGACGCCCAGGAGCATTGGGTCGGCCACGGCTACCGCCAGCGCCCCGCTCTCCCCCGCCACCGAGACGGCCGTGTCGTAGTCCTCGATGACACCCAGGTAGTTGGGTTGGCCGAAGACGACTGCGGCAGGCGGTCCCGTTGCGTCGGTGGCCCAGGCTGTACGCCCTCCGACGACGGGATGCTCTATCACATTGAGGTTCCTTGCCTTGGCGAAGGTGGCGATGACCTCCCTGGTATGGGGTGCCAGACCCCGGGACAACCACACGACATCGCGGCGGGTGGCGGACACGGCCAGATTGACCGCCTCGAGGGCGGCGGTGGCCCCGTCGTACAGGGATGCGTTGGCGATGGGAAGCCCGGTGATGGCTGCGACCATCGACTGGTACTCGAACAGGGCCTGGAGCACGCCCTGGGACACCTCGCTCTGGTACGGGGTGTAGGAGGTCACGAACTCCGGCCGCATCGTCAGTGCCCGCACCACGGTCGGCAGGAAGTGGTCGTAGACACCGCCCCCTGCAAAGCACACGAGATCGGAGCGATTGCCGGAGCCCAGATCGTCGATGTGGTGCATCACCTCGAACTCAGACCAGGGGCCGGGCAGGTCGAGGGCGCGGTTCAGCAGGAGGTCGGAAGGGAGGTGTGAGAACAACTCGGCGGGGTCCTTCATGCCAAAGGTCCCCAACATCCGGACGATGTCGGCGTCGGTGTGCGGCGTGAAATCCATCAGCGCTCCCGGGTCCTGAAAAGCATCACGCGGCCGAGACTAGCCCGCCGGAGCGCATGCTCTTCGGCTGAGTGCCGG
>CBDUUY010000257.1:0-3519 GCA_965370535.1 uncultured bacterium | reverse complement strand
GCGGTCCGCTTGTATGAGATCCAATCGGTGATCAGGTCCTCGGTGAACACCCCGCCCGGCAACAGGAACTCGTGATCGGCCTCCAAGCCGTCGAGGGCCTCCTCCAACGAACCGGGAACCGAAGGGACCTGCGCCAGTTCCTCGGGTGGCAGGTCGTAGAGGTCCTTGTCCACCGGTGCGCCCGGGTCCATCTGGTTGGCGATCCCGTCGAGACCGGCCATCAGCATTGCCGCAAAGGCCAGGTACGGATTGGCAGATGGGTCGGGGCAGCGGAACTCGAGGCGCTTGGCGGCCGGTTTCTGCGAGTAGGTGGGGATGCGCACGGCCGCCGACCGATTCCGCTGGCTGTAGACCAGGTTGACCGGGGCCTCGTATCCGGGCACCAGGCGCCGGTACGAGTTGGTGGTGGGGGCCGCGAAGGCCAACAGCGCCGGGGCGTGAGCGATCAACCCACCGATGTAGGCCCTGGCCATATCGGAGAGGCCGGCATAACCCGACTCGTCGTAGAACAACGGCTTGCCGTCCATCCACAGGCTCTGATGGGTGTGCATGCCCGAACCGTTGTCCTCGAAGATCGGCTTGGGCATGAAGGTGACCGTCTTGCCTGCCTCCCAACCGACGCTCTTGACGATGTACTTGAACAGCGTCACCCGGTCGGCGGTCTTCAGCAGCGTGTCGAAGCGGATGTCGATCTCGGCCTGCCCGGCTGTGCCCACCTCGTGGTGCTGCAGTTCGACGGGGATGCCCGCCTCGATGAGCCGTCTTGTCATCTCGGACCTCAGGTCCTGGTAGTGGTCGGTCGGCGGGACCGGGAAGTACCCCTCCTTGTACCGGGGCTTGTACGCCAGGTTGCCGCCCTCCTCGTCCCTACCCGAGTTCCAGGCACCCTCGATGGAGTCGATCTCGTAGAAGGCCGAGTTCTGCTTCTGCTCGAACCGGGCCGAATCAAAGATGTAGAACTCCGCCTCGGGCCCCCAGTAGGAGGTGTCGGCCACACCGGTGCTCTTCAGGTACGCCTCGGCCTTCTGGGCCACATAACGGGGGTCCTTCTCATACGGCTGCCCGGTGATCGGGTCCTTGACGAAGCAGTAGAGGATGAGCGTCTTGTGGGCCCGGAACTGGTCCTCGACGGCGGTGTCGGGGTCGGGCACCAGGATCATGTCGGATTCCTGGATCTCCCGGAATCCCCGGATGGAGGACCCGTCGAACCCGTACCCCTCGGCAAAACCGTCCTCGGTCAACTGTGAGGCCGGGATCGTGAAATGCTGCACCTGGCCGGGCAGGTCGCAGAAGCGCAGGTCTACGAAGTCGTAGCCGCCCTCATCGACGAGAGTGAGAACATCCTTCGGTGAGGCCATCGGTTACTCCTGTTTGGTGACCACCATTTTGTACCCGACCACCGTTTCCCTGCCGTTGCTGCTGTGTGAACAGTGTGTTTCATCACGGATCACCCCTTCACGGCGGCCGGGTCCTCCCGTACCATGTGCGCCCGGAGGTCGAATGGCGAAACAACAAGACTATGTGCTCAGGACCGTCGAGGAGCGGGGCATCCGCTTCATCCGACTGTGGTTCACCGATGTCCTCGGATACCTGAAATCCTTTGCGATCACCCCCGCCGAACTGGAGACCGCCTTCGACGAGGGCATGCAGTTCGACGGGTCCGCTATCGACGGGTTCTCCCGTGTGCAGGAAGCCGACATGCTGGCCCGGCCGGACCCGACGACCTTTCAGATCCTCCCCTGGAAAGGTGACCACGCCGGTGTCGCCCGCATGTTCTGCAACCTGGTCACTCCCGACGGCGAGGCCTTCGAGGGCGACCCCCGCTCGGTACTCGCCCGCAATTTGCAGCGGGCAGCCGACCTGGGCTTCACCTTCTACGTCGGCCCCGAGGTCGAGTACTTCTACTTCGAGGACGCCGGGCCCGAACCCAAGGTGCTCGACAGGGGCGGTTACTTCGACCTGACCCCACTCGATGTGGCCCAGGAATACCGGCGCCGCACCATCACCGCGCTGGAGAGCCTGGGCATCCCGGTCGAGTTGTCCCACCACGAGGTATCCCCCAGCCAGCACGAACTCGACCTCCGGTACACCGATGCGCTGACGATGGCCGACAGCCTGATGACCACCCGCCTGGCGGTCAAAGAGGTGGCCATCGAGGCCGGCATCTACGCCACCTTCATGCCCAAGCCTCTCGAGGCGGTGGACGGATCGGGGCTGCACCTGCACCTCTCGCTGTTCGAAGGTGACCAGAACGCCTTCCACGAACCCGGCGGCGAGTACGGGCTGTCCAAGGTCGGCAGGGGCTTCATCGCCGGCCTGCTGACCCATGCCCGGGAGATCACCGCCGTCACCAACCAGTGGGTCAACTCCTACAAGCGCCTGGTGCCGGGGTTCGACGCCCCCACCTCGATCGCCTGGGCCCGCAACAACCAGTCGGCCCTGGTCAGGGTGCCCACCCCCAAGGCAGGCAAGCCCACCAGCACCCGCATCGAGTACCGCTCCCCCGATCCTGCCTGCAACCCCTATCTCACCTTCTCGGTGATCCTGGCCGCCGGCCTGGCGGGCATCACAGGCGGCTACGACCTGCCCGAGGAGATCCCCACCGACATCGACGCTCTCACCACCGCAGAACGGGCGGCAGCAGGCATCAGCCTCCTCCCAGACACCCTGGCGGAGGCCCTCGACGCAATGGAGGACTCAGAACTGGTCGCAGAGGCCCTGGGCGAGCACGTGTTCGAGTGGTTCCTGCGCAACAAGCGGCACGAGTGGTCGCGTTACCAGCGCCATGTTTCGCGCTACGAATTGCATGAGTACCTGCCGATCCTCTGAACATGTACGTCGCCGTCCACCCCGAGCAACCGTCGTCTTCTCTCATCGAGGGCCTGCTCGCCGCCGGGTTCCGGCCGGTGCCGGTGGTGGACGTCGCAGCGGTCGTCGAGCAGGAACCCGGGGACGGCTGGGCGGCCCTGGTGGTGGAGTTGGGTGATGAACCCGCATCCGCCCTGGCGCTGGGCCGGAGGGCCCGGGAGGCCATCGACATCCCGGTGCTGGTAGTGGCGGGCAGGACCCTGACCGGGGCACTGCCCGACGGCACAGAGTTCGACGATTTCCTGCTGACACCCATAGACCCATCCGAGTTGGGGTTGCGGATCCGCCGGATCGCCGCCCGGCCCTCCGGCATCCCCACCGACGAGATCGTCGAATTCAAGGACCTCAGCCTGAACCTGGCCACCTACCAGGCCACCGTCGGCGGTGCCCCCATCGACCTGACCTACATGGAGTACGAGTTGCTGCGCTTCTTCGTCGGCCACCAGGTGCGGGTATGGAGCAGGGAGCAGTTGCTGGAACGGGTCTGGGGATACGACTACTTCGGCGGCGCCCGCACCGTGGACGTCCACGTCCGGCGCCTGCGGGCCAAACTCGGTGTAGAGCGGGCCTCGTGGATCACCACCGTCCGCTCGGTCGGCTACCGCGTCGGATAGCAGCGCCCACCGGCCCCGGGCGTGGAGCGTCACTGGG
>CBDUUY010000256.1:0-3533 GCA_965370535.1 uncultured bacterium | reverse complement strand
GATCAAAGGCGGCTATCGGGCCGAGGCCGAGGCGCGGAGAGTCGCCGCCTCGGTCGGTATCGGCGGCGACGAGATGGCTCAGCCGGTGGTGAACATGTCGGGTGGCCAGCGCCGCCGCATCGAACTCGCCAGAATCCTCTTCTCCGAGACGGACGTCCTGCTGCTCGATGAGCCCACCAACCACCTCGACCTGGATGCCAAGTCCTGGCTCATGCAATACCTGGCCGAGTACTCGGGTGCCTTGCTGGTGGTCAGCCATGACCTGCCGCTGCTGGACGAGTCGATCACCTCGGTGCTGGCACTGGAGGGCGGCCACCTGGAGTCCTATCGGGGCAACTACGGCCACTATCTGACTGAGAGGGATCGCCGCCGGACCCTGAGACTGAGGGAACGCCGTCACCAGGACGAGAAGGTCGCCCAGTTGGAGGAGAACGTGCGCCGCTTCAAGGGCGGGTCGCAGAAGATCGCACGCAGGGCCAAGAGCATGCAGACCAGGGCCGACCGCATCAAGGCGCAGTTGGTCGAGATCGGCCCGACCGGCCGCAGGGTCGCCATGCAGTTCCCGCAGCCGGAGCCTTCCGGCCGGATCCCGCTGCAGGGAAACGATCTGGCCAAGGCGTTCGGGGACAACGTGGTGTTCGTGGACGTGGACATCTATGTGGAGCGTGGCGAGAGACTGCTCATCCTCGGATTGAACGGAGCAGGCAAGACCACGCTCCTGCGGATCCTGGCGGGGGAGGAATCCGCCGATGTGGGTGAAGTCGAGGTCGGATACCGGACCTCGGTCGGGTACTACGCCCAGGAGCACGAATCGATCAATCCCGATCTCTCGGTGCTTGAGCACATGCGGATGGCGTCGGCCGACCCGGATCGTTTGCTGCGGGTGGTGCTCGGCCACTTCCTGCTGGCAGACAAGGTGGACCAGGCGGCCGGGACGCTGTCGGGAGGGGAGAAGACCAAACTCGCTCTGGCCCAACTGGTGGTGGGCCGCCACAACATCCTGCTGCTCGACGAACCCACCAACAACCTCGACCCGCAGGCCAAGGAGGCGCTGCTGACCGCCCTGCGCATGTATGCGGGCACCGTGGTGATGGTCAGCCACGACACCGGTTTTGTTGCCGACCTCATGCCGGACAGGGCGGTGCTGATGCCCGAGGGTGAATCCTCTTTCTTCGACGAGTCGCTGCTCGATCTGGTGGCGCTGGCCTGAACCAACGGAGTCGCCGTCGGCCGATCGGTTGATCCTGGTCGGCAGCATCCATGTACGGCATATCCGAGTGGCACATCGAGAGGGTCTCTCGGCCCTGATGCGACCGGTGGTTTCGGTGGTACGTTCGGTGTGTGCGTCGAGACACCGGAGGATCACTCATGCCGAAGTACCTCGTAAAGGTCACCTATAGCGCCGAAGGCACGCGGGGGTTGTTGCGCGACGGGGGCCGCAATCGCCGCAAGGCCGTGACCGCCATGGTCGAGGACCTGGGTGGTGATGTCGAGTCCTTCTACTACGCACTGGGTGAAGACGACCTCTACATCATCCTCGATCTGCCGAGCATCTCCGATATGGCTGCGGTCAACATGGCAGTGACCGCCTCCGGCGGGGCCTCGTTCAACACGGTGCCTCTGATGGGCGCCGAGGAGATCGACGAGGCCACCGCCAAGGCGGTCCACTACCGCCCACCGGGCACCTGAGTCGGCGGTTCCACACCTACAGAGGAGATCAACGTGTCCCCTTACCCGGCCGACTACGACTTCCACGTGGTCCTGCGCGACGGTGGTCTCGCCCGCATTCGCCCGATCATGCCCGACGACGCAGATCGGTTGCAGGCGATGTTTCGCAGGATGGGCCAGGAGAGCATGTATCACCGGTTCTTCAGCCAAAAGACGACGGTGACCGACGAGGAGATCGACTACTTCACGACCGTCGACTATGAGGACCGGATGGCTTTCGTGGCCGAGATCGGCCACGACATCGTCGCCGTGGGGCGTTACGACCGTATGGAGGACGACCCTACGAGCGCCGAGGTCGCCTTCACCGTGGACGACGGCCATCACGGGCGGGGACTGGGCAGCCACCTGCTTTCCCATCTGACCAACTACGCCCGCAACAGTGGCGTGGCCTCCTTCCGGGCCTTCGTACTCGCCGAGAACTACCCGATGATGCGGATGTTCCGGGGTTCGGGTTACCGGATGAAGAGGGGCATGGGTGAGGGGGTCTACGAGGTCGAGTTCCCCGTGGAACTCAGCGACGAGGCCCGCCGCGTCGAGGCTGCCCACGAGCAGAGCGCGGTGGCATCGTCGATGCTGCCGATGTTCTATCCGCGCACTGTGGCGGTGATCGGGGCCAGCAGGGACCAGACCTCGATCGGTGGGCGGGTGATGCGCAACATCCTCGACGCCCACTTCAACGGCGCCGTGTTCCCGGTGAACCCGAATACGCCTTCGGTGGCATCGGTGAAGGCTTACCGGTCGGTGCTGGATATCCCCGATTCCATTGATGTGGCCGTGATCGTCGTCCCGTCCAAGCACGTGATGGGCGTGGTGGAGGAATGCGCCACGAAGGGCGTGAAGGGTTTGGTCGTCATCTCCGCCGGGTTCTCCGAGACGGGGGAGGAAGGGGCCGCCGTGGAGGCAGCCGTCCTCGACACGGTGCGGGCTTCGGGGATGCGCATGATCGGCCCCAACTGCATGGGCCTGCTCAACACCGACCCGGCCGTCAACCTCGACCTCACCTTCGCCCCCACTTTCCCGCCGCGGGGCAATGTGTCCATGTCCAGCCAGAGCGGTGCATTGGGAATCGCCATCCTGGACTACGCCGACCAGTTGGATATCGGGATCTCGTCGTTCGTGTCGGTCGGCAACAAGGCCGATGTGAGCGCCAACGACCTGCTCCTTTTCTGGGAGGGCGACCCCGCCACCGACGTGATCCTGTTGTACCTGGAGTCGTTTGGGCATCCCCGGCGCTTCTCGCGCATCGCCAGGAGAATCGGGAAGAGCAAGCCGATCATTGCGGTCAAATCGGGCCGCACCGCTGCGGGCGCCAGGGCCGCCAGCAGCCACACCGGGGCCCTGGCCAGTGTCGAGGTGGCCGTCTCGGCGCTGTTCCGGCAGTCGGGCGTCATCCGGGTGGACACGCTGGAGCAGATGTTCGAAGCGGCATCCCTGCTGGCCAACCAGGCACCGCCCAAGGGGCGCCGGGTGGCGGTGCTCACCAACGCAGGCGGTCCCGGCATCCTCTGCGTCGATGCTCTCGAATCCGAAGGCCTCGAGGTCCCTGAGTTCTCCGAGGCATTGCAGACCGCAATGCGGTCCCAACTGTCGGCGGCGGCGGCGGTGCGCAACCCCGTCGACATGATCGCTTCGGCCGGGCCCGATCAGTATCTGGCCTGCCTGAATGCGTTGTTGGCCAGCGACGAGGTGGATGCGGTGATCGTCATCTTCATCCCCACTTCACCCGGCATCCTGGGACCCATCCACGAGGCAGTGCATGCCGCTGCGGCCGAAGGCGCCGGAAACAAGACGGTGCTGACCGTTTT
>CBDUUY010000255.1:0-3533 GCA_965370535.1 uncultured bacterium | reverse complement strand
GGTTCCAGCGTCCGGACGCCCGGTGTGTCTCTGAACCCCGGCAGGACCGGGTTCCTCGATGTCCTCGAGAACATGGGCGCCAGGGTCGAGCGAAGGGTGAGTCGCCTCGTGATGGGTGACCCGGTCGGCGATGTCACCGTGGTCGGCGCCGGGCTGCGCGGTGCTCACATCGGAGCTCACCTGGCGGTTCGCACCATCGACGAGCTCCCCCTGGTGGCGATCTGCGCCGGGCTTGCGGAGGGGGAGACCAGGGTGACCGGGGCCGGGGAGTTGCGTGTGAAAGAGAGCGACCGCATCGTCTCGGTCGTCGAACTGCTGCGCACGTTGGGGGCCGACGCCGAGGCCACCGAGGACGGATTCATCGTGTCCGGTGGTACCCGCTACCGTGCCGGCCGGGCCGATTCCCGAGGGGATCACCGCATAGCCATGGCGGCCGCGGTCGCCGCGGTGGCAGCCGACGGGCCGGTCATCGTGGATGGCTTCGACGCCGCCTCAGTGTCGTGGCCGGGTTTTGCAGAGGCGCTGGAGGCGGCATGGTCATCGCAATAGACGGCCCGGGCGGGGTGGGCAAGAGCACCGTCGCCCGCGGAGTAGCCGAGGCGTTACAGGCCGCCTATCTCAACACCGGGGCGTACTACCGGGCCGCCACCATCGCGGCCCTGAATGCCGGCGCCGATCTCGACGATCCCGATCTAGTGTCCGCCGCAGTGGCGGCCGCCCACCTCGACTTCGCGGACGACCGCATGCTGCTCGACGGTAGGGACGTCTCCGACGAAATCCGCAATCCCGAGGTCACGGCCGGGGTGTCGCGTGTGTCCGCCATGCCCGAAGTCAGGCGATTGATGGTCCGCAGCCAGCGGGAGTGGGTCGCCCGCCACGGCGGCCATGCGGTGGTCGAGGGCCGAGACATCGGCACCGTCGTCTTTCCCGATGCCGCAGTCAAAGTGTTCCTGACCGCCACCGAGGACGAGAGGGCGCGCAGGCGATCCCTCGATCGAGAGAGCGCCGGGCAGGGTGTGGATCTGATCGCCGAGCAGTTGCGGCGCCGCGACCACTTCGACAGCACCAGGGACGCGTCCCCGCTGATGGCGGCCTCCGACGCAGTCACCATCGACACGACGTCCTTCGATGCCGATGAGGTCATAAGGATCGTGCTGCGCCTCGTCGAACCGGCGTAGGAGTCTGCTGATTGATGCCGTTGCTCAGATCGCGCTGCCGGGCGCGCCGGCCGCAAGGAGGGGGTCTCGCCACTCCTTGCGGTGGAATGGCGGGACCACCGACACCGCGAGTGGCGATGATCTGGTCGTCGAGATGAGCGATATGTGTTGCTCAGCGGTCTCCTGACTCTCAGGCACCGAGCAGGTCGAGCGCCCCGGTGGCATCCCAGGCCCGATCATCGTCCAGAGGACCGGGTCGGCCGGGATGGCGAGCCGTCAGGCCGCCTTCGACCACCGCCTGCAGCACACCGACCAGAGCGCGCAACTGTGGCGGCGGCGGGAAGTACTCGCCCTCGTTGGTCACCGAGATCGTTTCCACCCCTGAGACGGGGTTCACGGCCTCGATGACCGCCTGGACCGACTGGTCGGGGGCCGAGGCCCCGGCTGTGATGCCCACCGTGGTGGCGCCGGCGACCCAGGCCGGTTCGATCGATTCCGGCCCATCCACCCTGTGAGCCTCACAACCCGCCTCCCGCGCCACCCGGACCAACGCCCTGGTGTTGGAGGAGTTCTCAGAGCCCACCACGAGCACCACGTCCGACCTCTCGGCGAGGACCTGGACGGCCGACTGCCTGTTGGTGGTTGCGTAACAGAGATCGCTCTTGCGGGCGGTCCACAGTTTGGGGAAACGTTCGGATGCCGCATCGAGCACACCCTGCCATTCGTACAAACCGAGCGTCGTTTGCGCCACCAGGGCCACCCGGGAAGGTTCGGCCGCCTCGAAGACATCCAGGCCCACCGACGGGTCGATCAAGGTGACCGCCTCGGGGGCCTCCGCCACCGTGCCGACCGCCTCGTCATGGCCCTCGTGACCCACATAGATGATGTCGAAACCCTGCCTTGCCATCCGCTTGACCTCGTGGTGCACCTTGGTGACCAGAGGACAGACTGCATCGACCATCACCGCGCTCCCGGCGGCGGCCGCCGCCCCCACGCCGGGAGCGGAACCGTGGGCGGACAGCATCACCGGGGCGCCCTCGGGAACCTCGTCGATACCGTCTACGAAGATCACCCCGGCGCGCTCAAAGGCACCGACGACCGAGGCGTTGTGGACGATCTCGTGGTAGCAGTAGACGGGAGGCTCAAAGATCCTCACCATCCAGGTGAGCGCCTTGATCGCCATCTCCACCCCGGCGCAGAACCCCCGCGGCTCGGCCAGCAGTACCTTGTCCACCATGCGTCCATGGTAGGAAGATCGCCCCGGATATTCGGCCGGGCCGCGAGCAGCCCTATCCTGGCGCCATGATCCCCTCGTCCCCGACTGTGGTCCGCGCCCCGACGCGGGCTCTCGCGCCATGAGCCGCCTGCCTGTGGTGGCGGTGTTGGGCAGGCCCAATGTGGGCAAGTCCACGCTCGTCAACCGCATCCTGGGGCGGCGCGCTGCCGTGGTCGAGGAGAAGCCCGGAGTCACCCGAGATCGCAAGGCCTTCGAGGCGGAATGGTCGGGGCGGCGCTTCCTGCTCGTCGACACCGGCGGGTGGGCGGTGGGTGACGAGGAACTCACCACCGGTATCCGGCAACAGGCCGAGGCCGCCTTGTCGGCAGCCGATGCCGTGGTGTTCGTGACCGACGCCACCACCCACCCCACCCAGGACGATGAGGCGGTGGCCCGCCTGATCCAGGAGTCGGGAATCCCTCACCTGCTGGTGGCCAACAAGATCGACGGCCCCAAGCAGGACGCCGATGCCGCCGACCTGTGGTCGCTGGGATTGGGGGTGCCCCACCCGGTGAGCGCCCTCAACGGCCGCAACACCGGGGACCTCCTCGATTCGATCCTCGCCGTGCTCCCCGACCTGGGTGAGGCCGAATCGGATGGCGCTATGCCCACACTGGCCATCCTGGGCCGGCCGAACGTTGGGAAGTCCACGCTGCTGAACCAATTGCTGGGGGAGGAGCGGGTGCTGGTCTCCCCGGTGCCCGGCACCACCAGAGACCCCATCGACGCCGTCGTCGATCTCGACGGCGAGCCTTTCAGGGTCTATGACACAGCAGGCATCCGCAGGGCAGCCAGGGTGTCGGAGTCCACCGAGTTCTACTCGGTGCTACGGGCCAGGGAGGCTCTCGCCGAGGCAGACGTCGCGCTGCTGATGATCGACTCCACCGAGGGGGTCACCCACCAGGAGCAGCGCCTCGCCGAGGAGA
This sequence comes from uncultured bacterium, assembly GCA_965370535.1. Lineage (GTDB taxonomy): Bacteria > Actinomycetota > Acidimicrobiia > Spongiisociales > UBA11373 > JAHJML01. The sequence goes on along the minus strand of CBDUUY010000255.1, from coordinate 174 downwards.
TCGTCGCTTCCGGCACCGGACTCATCGTCCTGCTGAACAAGTGGGACGACATAGACGATTTCCAGAAGTCGGTCACCGAGGACGGGGCGGCCGATCGGCTCGCGTTCATAGGCTGGGCCCCGGTGCTGCGGATATCCGCCCGGACCGGGTCCCGTATCCACCGTCTGGGCTCTG
>CBDUUY010000254.1:0-3549 GCA_965370535.1 uncultured bacterium | reverse complement strand
CGGCACCGGGGACACTTCCCCACCGAACAAGCCGCCCTCAAGGTCCTCTACCTCGTCGCCACCACACGCCGAAAGAATCGTGCCAACATGACCGGGAGGATCAACGGCTGGAAAACCATACTCAACGCATTCACCGTCCACTACGGCGACCGGATCGCCAACCACATCTGATGCACACCATCACAGCCGGATACACAAAGAATCTGACAGGCCCGCTCCGGAGGGCCTTGGATGGTGAGTGGTGAACAAGGAAGAGACCCCGGGAGGCGACGGCCTGCTCATTCCCATTGATAGGAGACGAGCGATTGCCGTATTAGGGGGAATCGCAGGCTTCTGGCTCGCGTCGCTCTGCATGGCGATCCTTGTGTTGATTGAGGCGTGTCTTGGTTCCGTTCATCCGCTGGCGGGCATTCTTCTCTTGCCAGTTGGCGCAGCTCTGCTTTGGTTCATCTTCCTTGTGGCAACGGACCTACGAGAGTACGCAGGCCCCATTAGGCTCATGCGATTTCTGTTGGGGCGCCAACCTCTCACTGCGGCTCTTCGGTTCCTGGGCCTTGATATCCGGTGGCGGTTGGCATTGTTGGCTCTAGCTGGGGCGGTCTTTGCTGTCGCGGCCGTAGCTGTGATCGTTGGGTGATTGCTGTCCCAGCGTTCAGCTCTGACTGAACCCTGGAGGGCGTGTGGATGTGAGGTGAGCCTTGCCCGCGGGTCGTTGGCCCGGCGGCGATTCTTGCCGAGACGAGAGACAACAGCAGTAGACCGATTGAAAACATCTTCGTGCCATCAGCGTGCCCAGAATCTCCCTGTCGGCCTCCCGATCCGCGTATGCGTTTTTCGCACCGCAGCCCACCCTGCCGATAGGCACATATGGAGTCCGGTTTCTCCCCCGTGGGGACGGGGGAGATGGGCCCGGCCGGGGAGGCCGGGGCCAGAGATGGCTCGCACATCATCGAGCAGCGCGTTGTCTGAAGGGCAGTGTCTCCCCATGCCCTGCCGGGGCATCTGCTCTATCCATAGGGTCGTGATGGTGCTCGCCGCATGGCGGCTCGCTCTTGTCCCCTTCCCCCACCCCGGCACCTCCGGAGGATCTCCCACCCCCGGGCCGCGAGGAAGGTATGAGCACATGGGTTCCTTCGACACCGGCCATTTCGGCCGATCGCATCGATCAACCCGCCTACTGAGACCGGGCGGGTCTTCGCCGGCTCTACTCTTCGCCGGTGCAACAACGGATCTGGGTCGCGGTGTTCTTCGCCTCATTCGGGTGGGGTTCCGGTGGTGTGGTCACCCGGATGGCATTCGACGACGGCGCAACTCCATACGAGGTAGCCCTGGTCCGCGCCGCCCTGGCCGGTCTCGGGGTGATCCTGTATCTGGCGATTCGGGGCCGGTTGCGGCCGCCGGGGGTGGTGGCCGTCAAGGTCGGTGTCGTCATGTCGGTCACGAACATGGCGGTTCCGTTCATCCTCTCCAACATCGCCCTGTTGCATGCGTCGGCAGGGTTCGTGGCTCTGCCTGCGGCACTCATCCCTTTGATCACCGCCGCCATGGCCCACGTCTTCCTGCCCGACGAACGCCTCTCGGTGGCGAAGGTGGTGGGATTGGTGACCGCCCTGGCCGGGGTTGCCGTGCTGCTGCTGTCGGGTGACAGCGGTCTCGCCGAAGGGGGACGTCCGCTGCTGGCGGGGGCACTGGGCCTGACTTCGGTGACGGTGATCGCCGGCGGCAGCGTGTACGCCAAGAAGTACGCAGGCCGGTACGGCACACTGGATGTCTCCGCCCTGCAGTTCGTCCTGGGTGCGGTGCTCATCGCCGTGGCAGCCGCCCTCTTCGACGGTGGCGTCGGTGCCGGGCCGACCGGGGCGTGGCCGGAACTCATCTTCCTGGCATTGATGGCGACCCTGGCACCGGTCGCCCTCTTCTACTGGCTGCTCCGTTATGTCACCGTGACGTACGCCTCGATGATCGGGTATGTGGTTCCGTTGATCGCCGTGATCATCGGTGTCATCGTCCTCGACGAACAGGTGCAGCCGGGCATCCTGATCGGGGGCATCCTGATACTCACCGGTGTGGTCGTCACCGACCGCCTGGAACGTAAGAACCCGGCCACGTCTGGTCGTTAGATTCGGAGCAGCGGCCCCGGGGAGGCACGGTGGAGCGGATTGCCGGATTTCTGAGCCAGACACGCGTGCTGGCGGCCCTCTTCGTGCTGCTGGCAGTCAACGGTGTGCTGTTCACGCCGGCACAGCACGGGGTGGTGCCGGACGCCCCGGGGATCGGCGGCATGCCCACCGTCACCCACCTGCAGCTCTCATGGACCGCCGAGCGATTCCAGGGCAACCTCGCCGAGTGGAGCGGCGAGCCCTGTGCGACGGTGCCGGCCACCGATGCGCCGTGTGTCTGGCCGGGCACCACCGGCGCCGGTGGCATCGTCACCAGGACCCCGCCTCCCATCACCGACGGCCCGGAGGCCTTCAAGCGCCTGGTGGTGCAACTCGACTTCACCTTCCCGGTGCTCTACACACTGTTCGCCATCGGGTTGGCCTCCCGCCTGTGGGGGTTGCCGGGGCGCAACCGCCGGTGGCTGCCTGCCGTGATGACGGCCGGGATCGTGGCCGGCGTCTGCGACGTGGTGGAGAACTCGATTCATCTGTGGCTGCTGCGGGGATTGTCTACCTGGGAGCAGGTGGCGGCGGCCGATTTCTCGACGGCACTGGTCTTTGGGGCGTCGGTGTTCGCCACGATCAAGTACGGGTTGCTGCTGGGGTTCGTCGGTTTGGCGGTGGCCCGGCTGATCACCCGGCCGGCAGGCCGGTTCAGAGGAGCGGACCCGGCCGCCGTCTGATCAGACGCCGATGTCCTCGTGCCACAAGTCGGGCTTGTCGCTGATGAACCGCTCCATGAGGGCGATGCACTCCAGGTCGTCTACGACCTCGACCTCCACGCCGCGGGAACGCACGTAGTCCTCAGGGCCCTGGAATGTGCGGTTCTCCCCGACGACCACCCGGGGGATGCCGTACAGCAGCACCGCTCCACTGCACATGTCGCACGGCGACAGCGTCGAGTAGAGCACCGCCCTGCGGTAGTCGGCGCCCGGCATCCTCCCGGCGTTCGCCAGGCAGTCCATCTCGGCATGTTTGATCACCGAGCTCTCCTGGACCCGCCGGTTGTGGCCGCGGCCGACGATCTGATCGTCGATGACCAGCACCGAGCCGATGGGGATGCCTCCTTCGGCCAGGCCGATCCGAGCCTCCTGGACGGCGGCCGCCAGGTACGGGTCGCCGGTCATTCGTCTTCGCCAATCGGGTCGCCGCAGAGGATGGCACCGGAGCGGAGCCACTGGACCGTGCCGTCGGGTGCGTCCAGTTCGCCGACGATGATGCCGTCGACGATGGAGATGTGGGTTCCGTCGATCTCGACACGATCGCCGTAGACCTCGACCAGTTCGGCCGCCGTGTCACCGACATGCAATCCGCTGGGGGTGGCCAGCGGCGGCAGTGTCGGGATGCCTTCGGGTGGCAGGCTCATCTGCCATACCGCAAAGTGCTCGAC
>CBDUUY010000253.1:0-3591 GCA_965370535.1 uncultured bacterium | reverse complement strand
TCTCGACGAGACCGGACGCTCCCAACTGGAGGGGGCTCTCAACGACCTCAGGGTCGGTGACGCCGCCTACGAGGAGTTCAAGAGCATCGTCAGGGTGGCTGCCGAGGAGGGAACCCTGGCTTCGCCTTTCCCGGTGGTCGAGTTCATGCCGGAGACCGCCGTCGACGATCTCACCGTGGATGAGATCACCCGCAAGATGCTGCAAGCCCCCGACCTCGGAGTGGTCGTCAACCTGGGCATCGCCGACATCAGATTGGAGCCGAGCCCGACCGGGGAGCGAAACGGTATCCCGGTGGTTCCTGTTTCGGATTCCCTGGATGCCGAGGCGATCATCTCGAACACGGGCACGGTGCCCGTGGATACGATCACCGTGTACCTGACGCTGATGTCCAACGAGGGAGACACCTTCAAGGACAGTCAGGGCATCGAACGCCTGGAACCGGGGGAGTTGACCACCGTCAGCTTCGTCGACCTGCCGGTGCAGGGTGGACGCCATTACGAGGTGGTCTTCTCGCTGGGAGGCCAGGATGACGACCCGACCGATGATCGACTGGCTTTCCAGTTCCTGAGGAATGCCGACGAATGACCATCCCCGAGATCATCGCCATCGTGGTAGCCGGCATCGCCCTGGTGACGGCGATCAGCCAGATCTCACAGGTGAACAGCCTCAAGCATCGACTGGCCGCCATACCGGAGGACCAGAGCGTGTTCGATGCACTCCGGCGTCTGGATGAGGACCTGGCGTCGGCAGAGGAGGCCATCACCCGGCTGCAACCGGTGGTGAGGTCCCTGAGCGACCGACTGCCGGGGGCGATCCGCCACACCGCGGTGGTGCGGTACGACGCTCATCAGGATCTGGCAGGTCTGTTGTCCCGGTCGATCGCCCTGCTCAATGAACATGGTGACGGCCTGGTCCTCACGCTGATGAAGGGTCGCGAGGAAGCGATCTACTACACGAAGATGGTCAAGGGTGGCCGGGGTACCGAGCAACTGACCCCGGAGGAGATCGAGGCGATCCGGCAGGCGTTGGCTCGGTAGTGGCCCGGGGACCCGCCCCGGTACGATGGCGTCCATGATCGATGTAGCCCTGCTTCGCGATGAGCCCGAGGTCCTGAAGGCGTCGCTCGAACGACGCGCCGTAGACATCGATGTGGAGGCGTTGGTCGAGATGGATCGGCGCCGCCGCGAGGTGAGGACCCGCGCCGAGTCACTGCGCGCCGAGCAGCGCCGGAGTGGCAAGAAGATCGCCCAACTGCAGGGGGACGAGAAGCAGAGCGCCATTGCGGTGGTGGCCGGGGTGTCGGAGGAGTACAAGTCGGCGCTCGCCGAGGCCGACGAGCTCGACGCAGGGTTTGATCGCATCTGGATGACCATCCCCAACCCGGTGCACGAGTCGGTGCCGTTCGGTCACAGCGAAGAGGACAACATCGAAGTAAAGACCTGGGGGGAGAGCCCCCACTTCGGTTTCGAGCCGAAGGATCACCTGGATCTGGGCGAGGCACGGGGGATCATCGATGTCGACCGGGCCGTTCGCCTCTCCGGGTCGCGTTTCTCATACCTCAAGGGCGCCGCCGCGATGATGGAGTTCGCCCTCATCCGCTACACCATGGATCACCTGGCCGGGGCCGGGTTCACCCCGGTGATCCCGCCTGTGCTGGTGAAGGAGGATGCGGTGCTCGGCACCGGGTTCTTCCCTGCCGGCCGGGATCAGGTCTATGCGGTCGGAGTGGACGAGCAGGGGGACGGCGAGGTCGAATCGGATTTGCTTTTCCTGGCCGCCACCGCCGAGATCCCTCTGGCGGGCCTCCACATGAGCGAGATACTCGATGAAGAGGACCTGCCTCTGAGATATGCCGGGTTTTCGACATGCTTCCGCCGCGAGGCGGGCACATACGGCAAGGACACCCGGGGCATGTTCCGGGTCCACCAGTTCGACAAGGTGGAAATGTTCTCGTACTCCCACCCCGATCGGACGTGGGAGGAGCACGAGTACCTGGTGGCTCAGGAGGAGGCGATCATCCAGGGCCTGGAGATCCCCTACCGCATGGTCAATGTGTGCACCGGCGATCTCGGTGATCCTGCCGCCAAGAAACTGGACATCGAGGCCTGGATGCCGGGGCAGGGCAGGTACCGGGAGATCACGTCGTGCTCGAACACGACCGACTTCCAGGCCCGCCGCCTGCGGATCCGCTACAAGGGCGCCGACGGTGAGAACCGCCTGGTCCACACTCTCAACGGGACCGGGGTCGCCGTCGGGCGCACCCTGATCGCCCTGCTGGAGAACCATCAGCAGGAGGACGGTTCGATCAGGATCCCCGAAGCCCTGGTGCCCTACACCGGTTTCGAGCAGATCGGCCCGTGAAGGGTCCCGAGGTATTCACCCGGATCGCCCGGCGTTACGACACCGTCAACAGGGTGCTGTCGCTGGGGAGGGACGGGGCATGGCGCCGCACCGCCATCGCCCACCTGCCTTCCGGACGGGTGCTCGACCTGGGGGCGGGTACCGGTGCCGCCAACCCCGACCTGGGTGATCGCGAGATCGTGGCGCTGGACCCGGCACCGGAGATGCTGTCTCTCAACCCGGAGACCATGCGGGTGGTGGCCCACGGCGAGCATCTTCCGTTCGCCGACGACTCGTTCGATGGGGTGTTCTCTGCCTATGTGTTTCGCAACCTGACCTCGGTGCCGGACACCTTGGGAGAGATCCACCGGGTGCTGAGACCCGGCGGGGTGGCGGCCATCGTGGGCCTGACCCGGCCCCGGGGCCGGACGGCAAGGGCGATCAACCGGGCGGGCACCGCCGTGGTGCTGCCCACCGTCGGCATGCTGGCCGGTGCCCGCAAGGAGTACGTTTATCTCCATAGGAGCCTCGATGGCCTGCCGCCTCCCGAAGAGATGTTTACGGGAGGGCCGCTGCGGGTGGAGGCGTTGTGGAGGATGGGGTTGTCCGGATTTGTGTACGGCGTAGCGCTGCGGAAGGTGTAAGCAACATGGCAGGGAACCTCGAGACCCAACTCCTCGAGATGGAGCACGCGTTTTGGGAAGCATCCACCGATCCCGGCTTCTACGGGGAGCACGTGGCCGACGACGCCGTCCTGGTGTTCCCCTACGGGGTTGGAGCCATGGACAAGGAGATGACGATCTACGCGGTCGGCTCCAACGAGGGGCAGTGGGAGAGTCACGAGTTCGAGGATGTGAGGGTGATGCCTTTCGGTGAGGATGCCGGGCTGATCACCTACCGGGCGACGGCCACCAGGGTGGGCGACGAGGGCGAATTCAACGTGCAGGTGTCGAGTGCTTATGTGCGGCGCGACGGCGCCTGGAAGCTGGTATTCCACCAGCAGACCCTGGTTCTGTAGGCCGGGGTGCCCGCCCCGCGACTGCGGGGGCCGGCAGTTTCTTGTTCTCTCCCACCGGGAGGTGGGGGAGATGGGCCCGGCCGGGGAGGCCGGGGACGGCGGGCGTCTGGTGGGTCTTTGTTCTCCCCCGTGGGGACGGGTAGATGGGCCCGGCCGGGGAGGCCGAGGCCAGAGGGGGATCACATGTCACCAGGTAGCGCGCCTCCTGATTGGCGCCGCCCCCCTCTGCCCC
>CBDUUY010000252.1:0-3609 GCA_965370535.1 uncultured bacterium | reverse complement strand
GCGTATGCCCTCTTCCTGGATCACCGCGGAGTCGAACCCAAGGATGGCGAGGGCGAAATTCGCAGGCCCCGGGCATGGTTCCTGCTGGCGTTGGGCGCTCTCATCGCCTGTTGGGGCGTCGTCAGCCTGATCGCCTGAACCCCTTGAGCGGCCACGCCGATGGGCTACCATCGCGCGTCCAGGCGGGTGTAGTTCAATGGCAGAACGCGAGCTTCCCAAGCTTGCAATGTGGGTTCGATTCCCTTCACCCGCTCCACAGACTCCGGCCTCGCGCCGGAGTCCGACGCGTTCATGGGGCCGGCAGACCTACCATCGGCTCAGCGAACGGGACCACCAATGATCCTCTCCGATATCTCCATCCGCGCCGCCATCGAAATCGGCACCATCGAGATCGACCCCTACGACCCCGCCATGGTGCAACCGGCCAGCATCGACGTCCGTGTGGACCGCTACTTCCGGGTGTTCGAGAACCACCGCTACCCCTACATCGATCCGAAGCAGGCCCAACCCGATCTCACCACCGAGGTCGAGACCGGGGTGGACCACGCATTCATGCTCCACCCGGGTGAGTTCGTGCTCGGCTCGACGCTGGAAGTGGTCCGGTTGGGGGACACCATCGTCGCCAGGCTGGAGGGGAAATCGAGCCTGGGCCGGCTGGGGTTGCTGATCCACTCGACGGCCGGCTTCGTGGATCCCGGCTTCGAGGGGCACCTGACACTGGAGTTGTCCAATGTGGCGACACTGCCGGTCGCCATCTACCCCGGGATGCGTATCGGGCAGATGTCCTTCTACGAGTTGAGCACTCCTGCTGAGGCGCCGTACGGGTCCGATCAGGCGGGCAGCAAGTACCAGGGGCAGCGAGGCCCCACCCCGAGCCGATTCCACCAGGACTTCCACGGCTGACGCCCCCGGGGAGTCACCCGGCGACTCTCTCCCCTGCGGTATCTGTGTGACGCCGTCACCGGCCCACCGATCGCGCGATGATTCGGGGAGGGTAGGGAGGAGCCGGTATGCATCGGGAATTCACCATCAATATCCGGATAGACGAAGACGACACGAACACCCTGGTGTTCGCCGAGATGGACATGCGGGGCGACCACTTCGAGGCCATCGGACGAGCGCGCCGCAACGTCCAAGACCGGCCGATGCCCGTGGTCGGCGAAGAACTGGCGGCGGCCAGAGCGCTGGGGGATCTGGCGTTGCAGGTCATGGAGGCCGCACAGGTCAAGATCGAGCAATTCCTGGAGCCGTGAAGCCAAACCCGCGGCCGGACGGCAGGGCGTAGCCTGCAGGCATGCACCTGCAGACCATCTCACGATTGCCTGAAGGGAAGACCGGACACACACCTCTTCTCTTTGTCCACGGGGCCTGGCACGGGGCCTGGTGCTGGGACGAGCACTTCCTGCCCTACTTCGCCGACCACGGATACCCGAGCCACGCCCTGGACCTGCGCGGCCACGGCAAGAGCGACAAACCCCGCTCCCTGCGCACCACCCGTATCGATCACTACGTCGAGGACCTGGCCTCGGTGGTCGAGACCCTCGACACCCCACCCGTACTGGTCGGCCACTCCATGGGCGGCCTGGTGGTCCAGCGCTACCTGGAGGGCAGGAACCTGCCCGGTGCCTTGCTGCTGGCGACCGACCCTGTGGGTGGGGCCATGGGGACCACCCTGCGTATGGTGAGACGACATCCCCTACCCTTCGCCAAAGCCAACCTCACGATGCGACTGTGGCCGATCGTCGAGACCCCCGAACTCGCCAGGGATGCCTTCTTCCCGGACGACATGTCTGAGGCCGATTCGGACCGCTACTGGTCCCGCCTGCAGGACGAGTCCTACCTCGCCTACCTGGACATGGTGGCCTTCCGCAAACCGCGTCCCGACCGGATCACCACCCCCGTAATGGTCATCGGAGGCGATGAGGACCGCATCTTCAGCAAGTCGGAGATGGCGAAGACCGCACGGGCGTACGGAGTGGCACCGGTGATGGTCCCCGAAGCCGCCCACGACCTCATGCTCGGCTCCCGCTGGCAGCAGGTGGCCGATCTGATGCTGGCCTGGTTGGCCGAGCGACGCCTGTAGACCTGCTCGTTCGGCTTCCTGCCGGGAGCCGTTCAGGCCCTTCTCACCGACCAGAGCACCACCGGGTCGCCCTCATCGGCGAGCGGGCGGGGAGCCGGGAACTCGAAGGAGACCCCATCGACGGCATCCGCCCGGTCTCGCACCTCAGGGGTCACCAGCATCTCGCCTCCTGCTGCGATAGCCGCCACCTTGCCGGCGGTTCCCACCACCGAGCCCAGCAGAACGCCATCAGACAACATCACCTCACCGGCGTCCACACCGGCCTTCACCCTCAATGGAGAGTCCACGGCATCGCGCAGGTCGAGCAGGGAGTGGACGGCATCGACCGGAGAGGTGAACGCCAGCAGATGGGCTCCTCCGAGGCGCCGGGTGATCGTGCCACGCTGGGCGGCCACCACGGCATCAACCGTCCCTTCATGTGCTGCCAGCACATCCCCGGCAGATGAATCCCCGGCATCCACACCTTCGAGCATGGTGATGGCCACGGTCCTATCACTGCGGCCTGCCCGGACGGTGGCAGCCGACGGGCCCACCGAGTCCTGTCTCAGCAGGTCCAGCGGATCCAGGCCCAAGCGAAGCACCGTGGCCGGGTCCTGAGCGATCGCCGACGCCAACGCCTCACCGAACTCGCGGATCAGTCCCACCGGATCGGGAGAAGACCCGGGGTCGGTGGTGGCAAATCGGGCCTCGATGAGGCCGTCCTCGATCGTCGCCTGCAGCAGATCTGGATCGCTGCGCAGCCCGGCGACCACCCGGGCGGCGATCGCACGCTGCAGGGTGTCTCCCAACGGCGGGCCGGGATCGTGGTGGCGTGTCATCGGCGGCACCGTACACCGGATTCGGCATTCAAGATCGGCGTCGAACTGCCGATATCCATCGAAGTCCCAACAACTCGCTCTGTCCCACTCCAATGGACATGGAGGGAACCCCCTTCCTCCGAATCCTCCTGTGAGCGTGCGGTTTGGACCGGCGGCCCCCTTCCCACCGAGGGGGCCGCCATCTTGTTCTCGCAGCCGCTCAGTTGCCCTCTCGGGAATCCTCGAACCGGGCCGAGAGGGCGTCCAGGAACGCCGATGCCGCCCCGGCGTTGTGGTGCCTCCACAGGTCGATCTCATCGGGATCACCGGGGAGCCGATCCAGACTCTCGAGGATGTCGTCGAGGGTCTCCCGTTGAGCACGCACCAGCACTGCAGGTGAACGACCGGCCCGCCGCAGTAGCACGATCTTCAGCAGGAAGGTGAGCCGGATATCCCGGATGTGGCGGACCGGTTCGTCCAGCCAGACATCCAGCGCATCTCGCCCCCTCGGCGTCACCCGGTAAACGGTGCGCTCCGGCCCGGCCTCGCCGGGTTCGCTGCGATGGCGTTCGACCAACCCCCCTTTGTGCAGCCTCTCCACGGCCCGATACACGAGGGGCCGCCGCACCGTGAACACCCGCCCCAGTGGGCCGTCGCCGCCCAACTGGCGGGCGAGTGCAAACGGGTGAACCGGGGCCTCCGCCAGCAGGCCGAGCACCGCCCATTCCC
>CBDUUY010000251.1:0-3616 GCA_965370535.1 uncultured bacterium | reverse complement strand
CCAGCGTCAGCATCGAACGCACCACCGGAACAATGATCTCCGACTCGTTGAATGCCGGAATGATGAGAGAGACGGGCAGGTCCCCGGCGGACTTGATGAGTGCATCCAGGTTCGTCGAGTCCTGCCGGCGGAGGTGCCGCCGCATGCGCTGCACGGCGAGAAGGCTGAGCAACAGGTAGGCGGCGTTGGCGACGATGAAGTAGCCGAGAACCAGGCCGTTGAAGATCATGATCGTCTTGAGCATCAGGCCGGCTCCCCGATCAACACCTCACGCGCTGCGCCGGCGCCCGGCCGCCGGGAGGCCGCCACCCGCCGCAACACGTTTTGGCGACCTGCGACCCGAAGGGCACGCGCCGCGTGGAGAGCAACCCACGGAGAGGGATCGTCGATGGCGATGTCGAGGAGATCAATGTCCCCGTCGCCGGTTGCCAGTGCCCCCAGCGCCGTGATGGCATAGGCCCGGAGCACGGAGTCCTCCCCGACCGTGAAGCCGCGGACGACATCGACGTGCGCTGCGGTCCCGAGTGCCTCCAGGAGCCGGAGGCAGGCTGCCGCGACCTCGCGGTCACCGGTCGTCTTCAGAACCGCCACTGCCGCGTCGGCAGACCCGGCATCCCTCATGAGGCGAAGTGCATCGGCCGCAACGGAACGTGTCATCGCCGGTTCCGTCTCGCACTCGAGGCAACTCCGAAGCTGCTCACCCATCGCGGTGCCACCGCTCGCCAGCATCGAGGCAAGGAAGGTTGGGCTCCACAACTCGAACCGCTCGAGATGGGATACCACCTCGGCAGACAACTCGCTGTTGCCCATCTCCGACAGCGCCGTAGCTGCCACCATCGCCACCAGCGGTGACTTGTCGTCCAGCGCCGCCACAAGACGGTCCGCGCATCTTTCGCCTCCGAGGATTCCGATCACCTGGACGGCGCGTGCCCGCGTCTCCGCACAGTGAGAGGAGAGGCTGCGGTCCACACTTCCCAGGAACGGCCGCCCGAGGCTCCGGAGACGATCCAATTCGATGCCGCTGACACGTTGTCCGTATTGGGTGGCCAGTTCGACCAGGTAGGTGCGATCGCTGCGCCGGACCAGCGGAAGGAGTGTGTTCGCCGACGTCTCCCCTGCCAGCAGCTGATGGATTCGGGGCGACCACCTGCTCATCACCGAGGCCCGGGCCTGATTCCGGTGCGTCACCCTCAGCCGCAGCACCACGACGGAACCGATCAGTGCCACGTTGAGCACCAGCATCGCCAGGATGGAGATCAAGGTTATCGTCATCGCATCGAGTCCGGATCGGTGGGGCCACACGGGGTTCGCCCGCTCTGACTGCACTGATTGCATCGGCACGGGCCTCTGACCGCTCAAGTCATAGGTGCCGTGGTCGGGACGGCGCCGCCGCCGGCCTCGGCGGTACGGGTCAGCCCGCGATGAGCCTGGCCACCCTGGCGGTCAGTTCGGTCGGCGAGAAGGGCTTCACCATGTAGTCGTCGGCTCCCAGGTCGAACGCTCGCACGACGTTCTTCTCATCTCCCAATCCAGTCAGGACCAGCACCGGGGTTTCGGAGTGACGCCGCATCCCGCGGAGTCGTGTCAACAGTTCGAAGCCGTTCATTCTGGGCATGTTGAGGTCGATGACTGCAAGGGCGAACTTCCGGTAGCGCGCCGCTTCCAGGGCTGCCTGACCGTCGGGGCAGTGGACCACCTCGTATCCCCGGCGTTGTAGACGATCGACTATGAGGCCGGCGGTGAGGGCATCGTCTTCTGCAACGAGAACCTTCAGATCGGAGTTCCCGGCGGAGATGGGCATGTGATGTGGAGCATCGGACCTCGGCGGCTTCAATGCCTTCGACGGCGTCCGCACGGTGGGGTGAAGCAATTCGGCGACCTCGGCGGCAATCCGATCGGTCCGGAACGGCTTCTGGATGTACCCGTCTGCCCCCAGGCCGAAACATTCGTCCCTGACATCCTCCCGGGTGTGCGCCGACATGACAGCGATCCGCACGTGCTCGAACTCGGGTCGGGATCGAATCTCCGCGAGGAACTCGCGCCCGTCACCGTCCGGCAGGACGAGATCGAGCAGGATCAGGGCAGGGGCCGGACCAGCGATGCACGCCCGGGCTTCTGCCAGGGATTCGACTGAGTCCACCCGATCGAAGAGGCCCTCGAGAGCTGCGTCCAGCAGCAGCCGGATCGCCGGATCGTCCTCCACGATCAGCAGTCTCGATGTGCTTCCAGCACCGCGCTCCACGATGCCCTCCAGCATCTCCAGGAGATCCCGGGCTGCCTTCTGGAACCTGCTGGTCTTCGCCTCGACGACCGCCGCGGCGGCGTCCGTGACCTCCGGGAATCCGAAACTGGAACCGGAGCCCCTCAGCTGATGGGCGGTCCGGCGAATCTCGGCATCGGAGACCTCACGATCCACTCGCCGCCCGGCGAGTGCGCCGGTGAGGGCCCGGATCGGATCGGCAAGACCCTTGATGTATTCAACCCGTAGATCCTTCATGGTGATCTCGTCCGAACAGGCCCAGCGCAGAGAGAACCGGTCATGAACGCCCCCGTACTTCATTCTCAAACGCCCGCAGTTCGGTCGCCAGGCCGGCGATGTGCTCATCAGCGGGATCGAGCAGCCCCCGGTTCGCCTGCGCTTCGATGGCTTCAGCCGCCTCGCAGATGTGTGTCGCGCCGACGGTCCCCGCGGTGGAGATGAGGCCGTGTGCCTTCCGTCCGACACCCAGGATGTCCCCGTCGTCGGCGCCTCGAACGATCTCGGCGATCTCAGCGCGCATCGTGTCTATGGCGGTCGCCAGAAGCGTCGTCACGAACTCCTTGCCCCCCAGGGTTTCGAGATCGGCGAGCACGTCTGTGTCCACAGTGTTCATGCGCCTGCCTCCAGGCTGTGGCTGCATGCAGCGTGAGCTGCTTCGGAGTGGTTGTCGGCACGATCGCTGGGCGGATTGACCGTTTGTCCGTGGTTTCCTCGCAATGATCCCGTCGGTCCGTGGGAACGGCTACATCCACCGGATCCATGCAGATTCTGCAGGCCGCCGGACTCCCCGACTCGGTGTTTGCCCCCAACAGCCCGGGAAGCTCAATCGACGGGACCCGAACGACGCCACCATCGTGCCGGGCCGCTCGGTGAGCCCGGTGCACGACCCCACACCGCCCGCCTGGGGCCCATCGGTGTTGGAGAGCCCTCTGTGGATAGATCAGACCCGGGGTGCGGGATTCGGGAGTGGCCGCGGCTGCTACGCAGAGAGCCGTTCGGCCCAGCGGAGCACCCGCAGCGCCCGCAGGGTGTTCCACCGGCTGGGTCCGCCGGTCTGCGCCATGTCGAACCACACCGTCCCGGCATGTTTTTGCTGACCCGGCCAGGTTCTGTCCTTGCGTCTGCGGCGGGTGAGCACGTCGAGAGCGTCGCGATAGCGCTCATCCCACGGCGTGGCAGCCGCCTGGAAGTGGTCGAGCCCCCGCAGCAGGTCGTAGTGCCAGCGAGGAGGAAACGACAACCGCGTGAACACGGGGTCGGCAACCGTGCCGCTCCGGTGGGACTTGTAGAGACGGTGCGTGAGGAAGAACTCCCGGCCTCGCGCCATCGCCGTCGCGATGTCGGTTCTGCCCGGTT
>CBDUUY010000250.1:0-3654 GCA_965370535.1 uncultured bacterium | reverse complement strand
CAGGGCCGGCAGGGCGATGATTCGTGTCGGCCGATTCATGAGCTCAGGTCCCTCCCTATCCCCGTCCGGGGGTATGGCTCTGGGACGATCCCGGCTCCCATCACGGTTCCCAGCGCCGGAGATCGGTATCGTTCCGAACGGCCGATAATGGGAGCCCACATGACTCGACCACTCGTCGAATGCGTCCCCAACTTCTCAGAGGGGCGCGATCTCGCCGCCATCAAATGTATCACCGACGCCATAGCGGCGGTGGAGGGCGTCGCCCTGTTGGACGTGGACCCGGGCGCCGCCACCAACCGCACCGTGGTCACCTTCGTGGGCTCACCCCAAGGGGTGGTCGAAGCGGCAGTGGCGGCGGGGACCACCGCCGCCGAGGTCATCGACATGCGCACCCACACCGGTGAGCACCCCCGCTTCGGGGCGATGGACGTGTGCCCCCTCATCCCGGTGAGCGGCATCACCATGGATGAGACGGTGGCCCTGGCCCGGGAAGTGGGCAGGCGTCTCGGCGAGGCCGGTTTGACGATCTACCTGTACGAGCACGCCGCCACCGCCGATCACCGGCGCAACCTGGCCGACGTCAGGGCCGGGGAGTACGAGGGCCTGGAGGAGAAACTGCGCGATCCGGCGTGGCAACCCGACTTCGGGCCGGCAGAAGCCTCCCCCCGCAGCGGTGCCACCGCGGTCGGCGCCCGCGACTTCCTGATCGCCTGCAATATCAACCTCAACACCACGTCGACCCGCAGGGCGAATGCGGTGGCCTTCGATGTCAGGGAACGGGGCCGTGTCCTGAGGACGGGCGACCCGTTGACGGGAGAGATCGTCCGCGATGAGCACGGTGATCCGGCCTGGGCCCCCGGCACCCTGAAGGCCGTCAAGGCGATCGGGTGGTTCATCGAGGAATACGGGATCGCCCAGATATCGATGAACCTCACCGACATCTCGGTGACCCCCATCCACGTAGCCTTCGATGAGGTGGTGGACAGGGCCGCAGCCCGCGGCATGAGAGTGACCGGATCCGAGATCGTCGGACTGGTCCCACTACGGTCGATGCTCGACGCCGGCCGCCACTACCTGAGGACACAGCAGCGCTCCACCGGCGTCCCCGATGCCGAGTTGATCAAGATCGCCGTCAAGTCGATGGGCCTCGACGACCTGGAGCCGTTTGATCCCGCCAGCAAGATCATCGAGTATCGCCTCGCAGGGAAGACCGGGTCTCGGTTGATCGACCGCACGGTGGAAGGTTTCACCCACGAAGCCGCCTCGGAATCCCCGGCCCCCGGCGGCGGTTCGGTATCGGCACTGGCCGGGGCACTCGGTGCAGCCCTGGGCACGATGGTCGCCAACCTGTCGGCCCACAAACGAGGCTGGGACGACAGGTGGGAGGAGTTCTCCGATTGGGCGGAGCGGGGCAAGGGTCTCTACGGGCGCTTGCTGGTGCTGGTGGACGAGGACACCGAAGCGTTCAACGAGATACTCGCCGCCCACCGATTCCCGTCGGATACACCGGACGAGGAGGCCGCAAAGGCGGAGGCGATCGAGATGGCCACCCGGCGGGCGATCGAGGTTCCACTGAAGGTCATGGAGGCCGCTGTGGAGTCGTTCACGGTGCTCGCCGCCATGGCCGAGCACGGCCTGGAATCCTCGGTCTCCGACGCCGGCGTCGGTGCGCTACTGGCCAGGGCCGCAGTGCGGGGTGCAGGCCTGAACGTGCAGATCAACACCGCCTCCCTGGAGCATGCGACCGCGGCCCCGTATCTGGAGAGGGCGGCAGCGCTGGACACCGAAGCAGCAGAACGGGAGTCGGCCATCCTGGAGATGGTGCTCGATCGTATCGGTGAGGCCCCGTAGCCGTCACCATGGCCCGTCCACTCCCCACCCATCCACCCCGGTTCACCGTCTTCGACACACCGATCCTGCGGTCGATCCTGCGATTCTTCGGGGTCACCCTGCTGTGGGTGAAACGATGGAACACCAGCGTGAGGCTGCCGGACACCCCCAGGTGGGTGGCGATCGTGGCGCCCCACACCTCGTACTGGGACTTCCCGATCATGCTCTCCCTGGCCCTCAAGCACCGCGTGAAGGCGAACTGGCTGGGCAAGCACACCCTGTTCCGGGGGCCGGGCAGGTGGTTCTTCAGATGGCTGGGCGGTATTCCGGTCAACCCGGCCGACGGGGGGGATGGCCGGGTATCCCAGGTAGTCGAGATGTTCCGGCAGAACGAGAGCATCCGCATCGGGATCGCACCCGAGGCGGGACTCAGCCCGGTCACCCGGTGGCGGTCGGGCTTCTACCACATCGCAGACGAAGCCCAGGTACCGCTGGTGCTGGCCTATGCGGACTACGGGCACCGGGTGGCCGGAGCCGACGAGTGGTTCGTCCCCACCGGGGACATGGAGGCCGACTACGCCCTGATCAGGAAGTTCTACGCAGGCAAGACGCCCCGGTACCCGGAGAGGTTCTCCCTCCCCGAAGTGGATGGATAGCGTTGCCGCCTGCCTCGGCGGTCAGCCCCGGTCGCGGTGCAGGGCGTCAAGGGCGATCTCGATCATCTCGGCGAGGCTGCGTTCTCTCTCCTCCGACGACATCGCCTCTTCCTTGCCGATGATGTCCGACACGGTGACGATGGCCAGGGCCCTGCCTCCGTGCTCGGCGGCCAGGCCGTAGAGGCCTGCCGCCTCCATCTCCACCGCCAACACGCCCATTCGTTCCATCACCGCGGTTGCGCTCTCGTCCGGGCTGTAGAACAGATCGCCGGAGTGGATCACACCGGTCTTGACCGGCACCTCCCCGGCTTCGGCCGCCTCGACGGCGGCCCTGGCCAGGCCGAAGTCGGCGGTGGCTGCGTAGTCCATACCGCCGTAACGCGCCCGGTTGACACCCGAGTCGGTGGATGCACCGATGGCCACGATCACATCCCGTAGCGCCGCACCGGCCCCGATTCCCCCGCACGACCCGACCCTGATGAGCCGCTGCACCCCGAACTCCCTGATCAACTCGGTGGCGTAGATGGAGGCCGATGGGATGCCCATGCCGGTCCCCATCACCGAGACCGGCATGCCGTCGTGCTCGCCGGTGAACCCCAGCATGTTGCGCACCGAGGTGACCCGGCGGGCCCCGGTGAGGAAGTTCTCCGCGATGAACTGTGCCCGCAACGGATCGCCCGGCAGCAGTATCGCCTCGGCGAAGTCGCCCTTCTCGGCAGCGATGTGCGGTGTCGCCATGTGGAGTCCTTCGGTCGGGAAGCCATCACCGTATCGCGTCGTTCACCCACCGGCCCCGGCGATCCACTCCTCGACCAGGCGTTCCAGTACCGAATCTGCACATCGGAAGAGCGGGCCCGAGTTCGCGGAATCTTCATGAACCGTGCTCCAGAGCCTTCATGCCGGCCGGGTTCGATGTGGATGAGATGGGACGAAGGGCCGTGGGATCCCGGAAGGAGCAAGACGATGTCTCGCAAAGCACTCGTGACGGTGGGCGTCATCGCCGTTCTGGCGGTGATCCCCACAGTGGCCCTCCCATCTGGCAGCGGCAACGCATACGGCGCAGTCAACGGTGACGGCACCTGTGAATGCCTTGCCCTGACCGGGATCCCGGGATCCTGCTTCATCGCCGGTTGAGTGTCCCCGCAGGGAAGGGTCCCGGCTTCATCGG
>CBDUUY010000249.1:0-3655 GCA_965370535.1 uncultured bacterium | reverse complement strand
CCACGACGTTCACCGGCACTTCGATTGCCCGCCCATTGCGGATGACCGTGGCCGTCGGGGCGCTCAGCAGCGCCAGTTCGTCCAGTGCCTTCTTGGCCCGGAGTTCCTGGATGATCCCGATCGCCGCATTGCCGAACAGGACCAGACCGAACATGGCGTCCTGGAACGGCGCCACGATCAGCACCACCACCAGCATCACCCCGAGCAGGATGTTGAACAGGGTGACGACGTTGGCCTTGATGATCTCCTGGACCGTCCGGGTAGGTCCGGTGGGCACCTCATTGACGGCCCCCGCTGCGATGCGCTGTGCCACATCGGCGTCGCTGAGGCCGGTCAGCGCGTGTCCCCGCGCCCGGCGCTCCGGTGCTCCCGTCACCATTGGCAGCCGATGGTAGCCAGGCGTGGCCGACGCGGATGGCCCCCGTCTTGGTGGTGGCCGGGTCTCGAGCGTTGGTGATTGTGAGGGCGAGGCGGGGACGTCATCGGCGAAGACGCAGGAAAAGGGTGCGCCTCATCGTTCATCGAGGGCGATGACTCCGCCGGAGGCGTCGCCGGGCGTCCCGAAGGCGGCAGGAGTTGTTGCTCGTGAGGATTAGATGTCCCGCCAGGACTCCCAGGCTTCCGGAGATTTCTCGTCCTTGTGGCGCCGTTGGGTGGTGGCCTCCAGGACCATGGCGGCACCGAGGCTGATGATGATCACCGGCCACAGCGAGAAGTGGCGGATCACGTCCAGGTCCTGCAGCAGCATGAAGGACCCGATCGTCAGCAGTGTGAGGGGCCAGAACCAGCCGCGGCGGCGGCCGGCCAGGGTGCCGACGAACAGCCATCCACCGACCCCGAGCCAGACCAGTGTCCAGACGCGGATGTCGGGGAGCACGTCGACCTCGCGGAGGAGGAACAGCACGCCGACGGTGATGAGCGCCAGTCCCCAGAAGACGGGATGGGGTACTCGGGAGCCTTTTCCTGTCATGCCGTGCATGATACCGGCCTTCCCTGCCTGGGCCGCGCGCAGGTCAGGCTTCGACGCGCCTGGCGCCGTTGGATTCGAGTGCCCTGACCATGATGTCCTTGCGGATCATGCCGGAGCTGCGCCAGCGCGGGGTCATCGGGGCGTTCCCGGTGGCGACCGCCCCCCTCTTGCGAGCCTTCTTGGACGGTTTCTTCTGGCTCCGTCCCAGCACGATGAAGGTGGGGGTGGATTGGATCTTGAACCTCTCGACGGCACCGAACACCGCGCCGACGTCCACTTTGACGATGTGGGCGGATCCGTCGTACTCCTCTGCCAGTTCCTTGACGACACCGTCCATCAGGCGGCACGGTTGGCAGCCCATCCGCCAGAAGTCGAGCAGGATCGGCTGCCCGCTCGCGATCATCGGTTCGAGATCGTCGAGATGCTCGAGGTTCGTGGGTTTGGGTCGTTTTCGGAAGATCACGGTCGTCTCAACAGTCGTTGTCTGGACATTGTTCCACGATCACCAGGCCAGGCTGCACTTCGGGGTGACCCTGATGGCGATCGCCCCGTCCTCGCCTGGGGAGCTGGGATCGAGCATGGCGCCAGGCTAGGTATCCGTGGTGCCAAGCGACCGCAACGCTTCCTGGAACACTGCGGGGGTGCGAGTGGGCTTGCCATCGAGGTCGGTGCAGGCGGCAGTGATCTCGGCCTCCAGGATGAGCGTGTCGCCTCGCATTATCTGCTGCCGCCAGGTGCTGCTTGCCCCACGCAGGCCGTCTATCGCCGTCCGTACGGTCAACTCGTCACCGCCGATAGCCGGCCGCCGGAACCGCACGTCGAGACGTATCACCACCACCTGAGACCCGGTGGCCGCGATCTCGTCCATGCCCCATCCGATGGATTCCAGGGCGGCGATTCGGGCGTGCTCCAGGTACGACAGGTAGGCGGCATGGTTGACGTGGTGGTAGGGATCCAACTCGCCCCACCGCACATGGATGGTTGTCTCGTGCACGGGAAGAGAGGTTAGGCCACCACCATGTATGGTGCATGCGGTCGTTGGGAGGTCGTCGATGAACTTGCAGATCGGGTCTGTGCCCGAGGAGCGGCGCCGGGAGTGGTGGGCGATCCAATCGACCGTCTTTGCCTTCGAGTTCAAGGACGACGAAGAGGAGATGTTTGCGGCCATCCAGGAATGGGATCGGGCCTGGGCCGCATATGCCGGGGACTTGATGATCGGGTCGGCGGCGTCGCTGACTTTCACGATGACCGTGCCCGGAGGGGCGGACGTCCCCACCGCAGGGTTGACCGCCGTATCGGTGCTGCCGACCCATCGGCGCGGCGGGGCCCTGACCGCCATGATTCGGAAGTCGTTCGACGATGCTCACGACCGGGGCGATCTGGCCGCCGTTCTGTTGGCATCGGAGACCCCTATCTACGGGCGTTTCGGATACGGCGCCGGCACCCACGTGAACGACCTGACCATCAAGAGGAGTGAGGCGGCCATGCGGGCTGGTCCTCCCATCACCGGCCGGGTGCGCCTGGTGAACGCCGACGAGGCGGCCGCCGTCATCCCGAACCTGCACCGGGAAGCGACATCGGGTATGGCCATCCCCGGTTCGATCACCCGCCTCGATGAGATGTGGAAGGTCTACTTCTACGATCCCGAGCACTGGCGGTCCGGCATGACCGCGAGGATGTGGGCGATCTATGAAGACGGTGACGGAGAACCGCGTGGGTTCATGCGATACCGCCTCAAGGAGAACTGGGACGACGCCCTGCCCCAGTACGAGATGGTCGCCGGTGATCTCCACGCTCTCGACTCCGAGGCCTACGCCGCGCTGTTCTCCTACTGCTTCGGGGTCGATCTGGTCTCGACGATCAAGTTCTACAACCGGCGGGTCACCGAACCGATCTTCGAGTTGCTGGCCGATCCCCGCCGGGTGAAGCGGCGGATGCGAGACGGCATCTGGGTGAGGCTCATCGACGTGCCGGCCGCCCTTGCCGCCCGCCGCTACCGGGTGGAGGGAGAGTTGGTCGTCGAGGTGCAGGATGACTTCTGCCCCTGGAACGAAGGCCGTTTCCTGCTGACCGGCGGTCCCGGCGGCGCCGAGTGTGTGCCCACCAGTAGGGAGGCCGATCTCCGTATCGGCGCCTCCGACCTGGCATCGGCATACCTGGGCGACGGCAGGCTCGCAGCCCAGGAGTGGGCGGGGCGGGTGCACGGCGATCCCGAAACGATCGATCGGGCGCAGTTGATGTTCTCGTGGGGCGTGGAGCCCTGGTGCACCGTTGACTTCTAGTGTCCCGGCCGGGATGGGGGCATTGCCGGACGACCTGAACGCAGCAGACGTCCCTGACCGGGCACCGGTTCAGACGAGCACCCAGGCGACGGTGCCGAACACCAGGCAGTAGACGGCAAATGGGGCCAGGCCGGTCCTGGCCAGCAGGCGCACCAGGAACGAGATGGCGAAGTACCCGGAGATGGCCGCGGTCAGGACTCCGACCAGCAACTCCGGTTCGAACCCGCCCTGGTCGATGAGATCGAGGCCCTTCAGCAGACCTGCGCCACCGATGGCAGGCACCGCCAGCAGGAACGCATAACGGGCCGCCTGGATCCGATCGAACCCCTGGGCCATCGCCGCCGTCATGGTCATGCCGGAGCGGGAGATGCCCGGGAGCAGCGCCAGGGCCTGGGCCATGCCC
>CBDUUY010000248.1:0-3657 GCA_965370535.1 uncultured bacterium | reverse complement strand
TTGGGTCGCTCGCCAGAAACTCCTCGCCGAGTGCCCGTACCCTCTTGTAGAACGCCTTCGAGAAGGCCGACTCGTTTGGCTTGTCGCCACCGGTGACCATCACCAAAGCGGGTCTCGGTAGTCCGGGCGCCTTGCGGTCCTGAAGGCAGAACAGACGGTACAGCCTCTTTTGATGCTTCGTCCGGACTTCAAACCAGCCCGTCATGTCGCCATGCATAGGTCGGTACCGAAGCCCTCCGCGGAATCGCGGCGGAGGGCCGTCTGCGACGGCATCGATTGTCGCCATGATTTCGGCTTCGACCTCATCAGGCACTGACTCCAGCCACGCGAGGGCCGGCACAGCCGGATCCGCCCTTGAGTCGGTCCGCTTGGAGAAATGCGGATCCCAAGCACCCTTCCAATCGGCAGTGGTCATCTCGAAGCCTTCCCCGCCATCGCGGGAGGGTACCAATCGCCGCCGTAGGAAAACCGCCTACGGGGTTCGATCCGCGTCGGGGAGCCGACGGTCGATGAGCTAGACCCCGAGTGGCGGATCAGGCCATGGAGTCTGTTTCTTATCGATGGAGGCGAGTCGATGTTCGATAGGACGGATTCGGGGTGGCGGATTTGGCCCTGAGTGTCTGCCTTTTCAGAGTGAGAGGGAAGGATACGGTGGCGAAGGCTTCACAAGGGGCCTTCGAGGCTCAGGCCGTCGCCAATCCGTAGGCAGATATCTCACGCTTGGTCACCCCGGTTCAGGCGAGTCCTCGGTAGATCTGGAGAGGTTGGTGCACTGCAGGCTCTCGCGTCCGCTACCCGCCGGTCACGACCCGAATGCTGCGTGCGATCTCGTTGACGAGTGCGGTGAGGACTTCCCGCATCCGGTCGGTACGCACGTCGGCGCCGAAGTGGTTCCGGTAGGCAGTTTCGACATCGATGCGGATCCCTCCGACCAGGGCCCGCACCCGGTATCGAGAGACACCAAGATTGCGGTCCTCTTCGTAGAAACCAAAGATCTCAACCCCCTGATCGGCGCTGCCGGTGAACGAATCGACACACGGGAAGACGGTGATCGGGTAGTTCTCCCCGCCGGTGGCCCCGGGCGATGGCGGCCTGATCCAACAAGGGTTGGGCGTGGGATTGACGTCCAGGGCCTCGTTTCTCACCGCGGCGGGGTCAAAGGGGCTGGAGTCACCGTCCCACAGCGCCAAGCGCACGTCGATGCAGAGTTGGGGCCCGAAGCCTGAGCCTCCCCATCCAGTGCCCATGCAGACATCGTCGGGAACCGGGGGAATCACCTTCCATCCGGTGACGTAGGGTGTGCCCGGTTCGGCTCTCTCATCGTCCTCGACTGCGGGTCCTGCCTTGTAGGAGGCGGTGATGGCGATGATCTCGCCCGGCACTTCGGGGTTCTCGACGAGCACCGGAGGGTCTTTGATCAGCATGCCGAGCCCGGCCGCCTCGCTCTCGCCGGGCAGCATCTCAATCGCCAGACCAGAGCCGCGTGTGATCGTGATGCGATCGAAGTCGACGTACGCCCAGAAATACCCCGGCGGCTTCTGGCTGGGGCGCTTGACGCTGACATATGCGCCCAACTCGTTGGCTCCGTCATCGAGCGACAGCGCCACCGTCTCGGCCCCTCCCTTCTCGGCGATCCCGAGCAACGATGAGCCGTCGTAAACCTCGAGTCGCCAGTCCTCGCCAGGGACAACGACGGTGAGCTCCAACTGGTCCACCGCCACGCTCACCTGGTCAACGAAACCGTGCGTCTGAGTGTTTCCCTCGGAATTGACGTACCGAACCGACAAATCGAAGGAAGGAAAGACATTGTCTCCCGCGGCGCCCGCTGTGAACTCGGTCCACGCCCCGCCAAGATCTGGCCAGTCGATCAGCGCCGACTTTCCGTAGTAGCCGATGATGTTGAAGGATTTGGCCGGATCGCCCGCCTTGAGAGCACTGCTGTAGGGGCCGAGCACTCCCGGCTGTGGGGGACCCAGCAATGTCGACGACGTCATCCAAGTCTCGGGTTGCAACGCCGTGGCGGGGTCCCACTGGATGGTTCGGAACCGCCCCGGAAAATTGGGGTCGGCCACGTAGAGGCTGTCGGCGGTTGCACCGTAGACGATCATGGCATGCCCACCGTCCCAATCGGCGATGGTCCAGGCCTTGTCACCATTGTCGACCCATCGGTGGATTCCCACCCACTGCGGCTCCTTGGTCACCCACATCGCAAGACCGAACGCAGAAAAGGTCACGGCATCATGACCGGAGTAATGCAGGCTGCGGGATTGCTCCTGCATCGGGCCCTCGTAGGCGTCGAAGCCGTTCCCCGAATACTGGATGCCCTGCACCGCGCTCGCCAATCGATACCCGTCCCGATCGTCCTGCCAGAGGCCAGCAGTCTCCGGCCAAGTCTTGTACAGCGGGTCTGCGTCGGTGTTGTGGAACCGCCCAAACAGGGCCGGCTGACCAGCGGCCTTCTGCTCGGTGAAGTACCACAGCGCTGAGAGCGACTGCCCCGAGCAATGCCCGTCGGGATGAGCGGCGGAACCGTCGTTCGGGAACTGCCAGTCGTCGACACCCGGCCGGAACCCGGTGTCGATCACCGGGGCCGGGAGTTGGCCGATCATCAGGCCGTTGTGCCAGATGATTACGAACTCAGAGAAGTGCCGTGTCACCAACGTGACTGAATCCGCATCGATCCCAACAACCGGCATCCCTTCGAACCCGCCGGTCGCCGAGTCATAGAAGAAGCCCATGGCGAACTCGCCGGACGGGATCGAGATCGGCACATCGACCTCGATATCCCGCTCGCTCGACGCTGCCCCGTTCTCAACCCGGTACAGCGCGGAGACCACTTCCAGTTCGGCCGGGAGGTTGTGCGCGGTCACCACCCGGCTGGTGACCCGGTAGGGAGTGTCGCCGGTGTGGGCTCCGGCCGGGACCGTGATTGTCAGGCTGTCGGCGCCAACGATCACCCCACCCGCCGGCCCCACAGTCTGTTCCCCGACCGGGGTCTCAGGTCCCAGGTCGAAGGTTGCCGTGATGCCCTGCTGCTGCCCCGGTCCGGGGCCGAGGACCTCGGTGGCGATCGGGAAGGGCCCGCCACCTGGGAGGGCGGTTCCCCCGGTTTGCCCAGCGCTGTCGCGGGTGAGGAACCAGGTGGTCGTCGCAGCGAGAGCCACTACCGCAACACCGACAACGACCAGGAGGGCAACCGGGGGTCCCGACCGGCGAACCGGAGGGGGCGGCGGCGCCGGTTGAGCGCCGAGAGCAGTCCCGCAATTCGTGCAGAAGGCCGCCCTCTGAGCGATGGGCGACCCACAGTTCGTGCAGAACGACTGGCTTCCAGACATGACAAATCCTCATCCGCTGCCCCAACTGACCCTGACCGCGGACCGCGCCGCCGGATAGGGCCATTCGACCTCACCTCCGGATACAGCCGGGTCGGTGGCTAGATGTACTCGGCCATCAGGTTGGTGGCAGTCCCAACGGCGGGTTCTCGCCTCCGATCTGCTGGACGGAGTCTTCATCTTCCCCGACCACTTGGCCATCCAGGATTCCGGAGTGCCCAGGATGAACTTGACCCTCCAGGAGGTAGGCCTCACCGGAGGGTCAAGTTTTCAGCGTGTCGGAGAGCCGACGGTCGATTAGCTAGACCCAGGGTGGCGGATAGGG
>CBDUUY010000247.1:0-3675 GCA_965370535.1 uncultured bacterium | reverse complement strand
GGGGCCGCCTGGATGAGCACCCGGATGGCCTTGCGGGCGAGACGCCATGCCCTGGGGAGGATGAACAGGCCGATGGCGGCTCCGAATAGGGGATCGGCGTATGTCCATCCGGTCGTCTGGATGATGAGGGCGGCGATGATGACACCGATCGACCCGATGAGGTCGGCGAGGACTTCGATGTATGCACCCTCGACGTTGAGTGACTCACCGGATCCGGGTCGCAGCAACCGCCATCCGATGAGGTTCACTACGAGGCCGGCGATTGCGACGACGAGCATGGGCGCCGCGATCACCTCCGGAGGCTCATCGAATCGCCCGGCGGCCTCGTAGAGCACATAGCCGGCGACGCCGAAGAGGAGGATCGCATTGGCGAGAGCGGCGAGGATCTCGATGCGGTAGAGGCCGAAGGTGTTCCTGCCGTGCCGTGACGTCTTGTCGGCGGCGATGATGGCCGCGAGGGCCATCCCGAGGCCCAGGGCATCGGTGGCCATGTGCCCCGCATCGGAGACCAGCGCCAGCGACCCGGTCCAGAACCCGGCGATGGCTTCGACGACCATGAACCCGGCCACCAGCACGAATGCGATGGTGAGTGGCCGCAGATGGTGCCTGCCGGCCCGTGGGATATGGGTGTGTCCTTGGCTCACCTGTGATCCCCGTGGTCGTGGAGGTAGTGCTCGACGGCGACGTCCAACAGCAACCGGACGTGGGTGTCGGCCACCCGGTAGAGGATCTCGCGGCCCCTGCGGCGTGAGCGGACCAGGCCGGCCAGTCGGAGTTGGCGCAACTGGTGGCTGGTCGCCGAGCCGGACGCCCCGACTGCCCCTGCGATGTCGCCGACACGGAGTTCGCCGTACTCCAGCAGCGTGTAGATCATGCGAAGCCGGCCCGGGTCCGACAGCAACTTGAATCGTGCTGCGAGTTCCTCGGCATCGGCCGGGTCGAGGGTGCGTGTCTGTGTCTGGGCTAGGGGGTCGGTTGGGTCCATGACATGGAGTATATATGAACGTATGTTCAGACGTACGAATGTCGTGTTGCGGTCCGCAACACAGATCGGGCGAGGTCGGCGACCGGTCGGGTCGTGACCTCGGCTATGCCCGTATCCGACGGGTCGGTTCGATTCCGATCGGGAGCTATCCGCCGAGGGCCTGGTCGAGGTCGGCGATGATGTCCTCGGCGGCTTCGAGGCCGACCGAGATGCGGACCAGGCCGTCTGTGATGCCCGAAGCTGCGCGGTCTTCCGGGGGCACGACGCGGTGCGTCATCGACGCCGGGTGCTCGACGAGTGTGTCCACGTTGCCCAGGCTGACGGCCAGGGTGCAGAGTTGCATCCGATCGAGGAACCGGGTGGCGGGTTCGTAGCCGCCGAGATCAAAGGAGATCATCGCCCCGAAACCCTGCATCTGCCGTCCTGCCAATTCGTGCTGCGGGTGGCTCGGCAGGCCGGGGTAGTGGGTGGCTGTGACTGCCGGGTGGGAGTCGAGGAAGCGGGCCACCTCCATCGCACTCGCGCAGTGTCTGGTCATCCGCAGCGGCAGCGTCTTGAGCCCCAGGTTGGTGAGCCAGCAGTCGAACGGACTGGGCACCCCGCCCATGAAGCGGATCAACGACCCGATCTCCGCTTCCATCAGCCCCGGGTCCCGGCCGATGACGGCACCGCCGATCACGGTGCCGTGGCCGTTGATGTACTTGGTGGTGCTGTGGATGACGACATCGGCACCGTGCTCCAGAGGGCGCTGCAGCACCGGCGTGGCGAATGTGTTGTCCACCACCACCCTGGCCCCGTGGGTGTGGGCGATCTCGACGGTGCGGGCGATGTCGATCACCGTCAGCGTCGGGTTGGCCGGGGTCTCCAGGTACACCGCAGTGGTGTTGTCGTGTTGTGCGAGGGCACGCTCGAGTGCCTCAGGGCCCAGTCCGGCAATACGGGTGTTGGCGATCCCGTATCCGGGGAGGACCTCGGAGATGAGGTGGTCTGCTGATCCGTAGAGGACCTGCTGGGTGACGATGTGGTCGCCCGCCTTGGCCAGGCTCATCAGGGCGGCACTGATGGCGGCCATACCCGAACTGAAGATCTCGGCGGTGACGGCCTCCCGGCCTGCGCCCATGCCGTGGCTTTCCAGCGCGGCCAGCTTCTCTGCCAACGCGGTTCGGGCCGGGTTGCCGCCCCGGGAGTAGATGTACGCCTCCGTCTCGCCTTCGGCCCATTCCTCGACGGCGCCCATGCCATCGAAGGTGAAGGTAGAGGTCTGGAAGATGGGGGCGATGTGGGCGCCCGACGGATCGTGGATCTCGCCGGCGTGGATCGCCTCGGTTGCCATCTGGCGCTGGATCTCGTCGTCCATCGTTGGTTCCCTTCAGACACAGTGACCGTTGCCGCCCGTCGGGCAGCGGTGGTGCGAGTGTACGGGGGCGATTCCCCGGCATCTCGCGGCCACCCTCGCGCCAGATCCCGTCGCCTCAGCGGTCCGGGAACTCCAGCAGGCCGGGGACGGTGATCCCAGGGGCGTCTTCCTCGAAGCAGTGGAGGGTTTGCTCGAACACCCCTCCGCCGAACAACCCCGGGGTTCAGTTCCCGATGTCGGTCACCGCCAGGGTGAGCCGATCGATGGCCTCTTCGATCCATTTGGTGGGCGCTGCCATCGTCATACGAGCGAAGCCTGCGCCTTCACGTCCGAACCAGTGCCCCGGGCTCAGCGCCGGTTGTGCAGCGGATGCGAGCCAATCCGCCGGTTCGGGCACATCCATGCCGAGTCGTCGGAGATCGAGCCAGGCGAGGTAGGTGCCTTCCGGTGCGATCAGGTCGATGCCGTCTGGGAGGCCTTCGTGGAGCAGGGCGACGTTGGTTGCGACGGACCGGAAGCCCGGGCCGCAAGGTCGTCCAGGTCCATGCGATACCCGTCATCGGTGCGGACCAGGGGACTGCGCACCACGGTCCTGTCTGCCGCCGAGATGAGCGGTTTGAAGTCGGTGAACACGGGAGGCTGCAGGATCACTCCGTCGCCGGGTTCGGTCAGCATTTCGATCAGGACGCCGATCGATGTGCCCACGCTGGGGCTCAACGACGTCCGCAGACCGGATCCGTCCCAACCGTGGCGGGCCGACATCCAGGTCCAGAAGGAGTCGAGGAGGCTACGCGGCCTGGTCTCGTAGCCGTACCAGCCGGCCTCGGCCCGCGCTTCCAGAACGGCCGTGACCTCCGGAGCGAGTTCGAGGTATGGCTCGGCAATCCATAGCGGCAGCAACCTGTCACCATCACCGAAGTGCCGGGCCAGGATCTTCGGATCGGCGGCCCGGGAGTTGCCGGTCACACGATCGTGGACGGATGGGCCGGCAGGCATCCAGCGATCGTAGATCGATCGCATCGAGTCCGCCGGTGAGGGGGAACCCATGGACATCACACTTCAGTACTTCGACGGCTGCCCCAACTGGAAGGTGGCCGATGCCCGCCTCCGCTCCCTCGAGGAGGAAGGCTTCGATCTCGAGATCGTCCGGCAACTGATCGAGACGCCTGAGGCCGCTGCCGAAGCAGGCTTCCGTGGGTCCCCGACGGTCCTGGTCGATGGCATCGATCCGTTTGCCGACCCGGGTGCGCCGGTCGGCCTGTCGTGCCGGGTGTATCTCACCGATGAGGGTCTTGCGGGGTCGCCGACGCTCGACCAACTCCGCAAGGCTGTC
>CBDUUY010000246.1:0-3690 GCA_965370535.1 uncultured bacterium | reverse complement strand
CATCTCGAGCAGATCCACTCGGGCGCCCTTGATCCCCGCGTCCGCCGCTTCGATGATGGACGCCACCGAGATGGTTTCGATGATCCCCAGTGCCTCGACCGCGCCGTCGATCCTGACCCCTCTGAGCGCCTCCACGACGTCGGGGTGGACATCGGACAGCAGCACCATGTCGAGCATCGCGTCACCCGAGGCGGAGGTCCCGGCGTCCACCGCTTCCTCCACGTCACCGACCTCGCCGGCCACCAGCACCAGGTAGTGCCCCGGCTGCACGGTCCCGGTGTGGAGCGCCGTGATCGGCGCCCGCTTGACCATGGCATCGCCGGCGACGATGCCGGCGGTCACCGAGTCGAATTCGAGGAGGGCTATCGAGGGACTCGGTGCCATGTCAAACGATCCTCAGAGCGCCGACGACGGCGATCCTCCGCTCCCTGGTGAAGGTGAGCGGACGGGTCATGCCGTCCCCGGTGGGACTGGCGATGGAGAACGATGTGAACCCCTCTCCACCTTCTCCGAGCCCTGCGTAGTTGGGACCGTTGGCGATGAAGATGCTCACATTGATGGATCTGGCCATCCGGGTGATCGTCTGCACGTTGGTGCTGTGGATCGAGGCGGTGTGGTAGAAACGATGCTCGCTCTCGACGGCCAGATCGATGGCGGCGCCTACGTCTGCGACCCTCACCACCGGCAGCACCGGCATCATCTGTTCGGTCCACACCAGATTGTGCTCGGCGGGGACCTCGGCGACGAGGAGACGAGGGTCCCCGTCCACCTCGATGCCGGCGGCTTTGGCTATCTCGGCGGCGTTCTTGCCGATCCAGGAACGATTGATGATGCCGGCCTTGTTCGGCGGGCCCATCGAGTCGAAGATCGTCCGCTCCACCTTCTTGAGTTCGTGCTCCTTGAGAATGCGAGCGCCGTGGCGGCCCATCGCCCTGATCAATTCGTCGGCGACGGTACGGACCACGATGGCGGTCTTCTCGTCGATGCAGATGATGTTGTTGTCGAACGACGCCCCGGCAACGATGTCACGGGCGGCCGCATCGATGTTGGCGGTGTCGTCCACCACTGCGGGAGGGTTGCCGGGCCCTGCAGCCACCGCCCGCTTGTCGGTCTTGAGCGCCTCCCTCACCACCCCGGGGCCGCCGGTGACCAGCAGCACCCGGACCAGAGGGTGGTGCATCAATTCCTGGGCGCTCTCGATGGTCGGCTCGGGGATGGCGGTCACCAGGTCGGCGGGGCCGCCCCCGGCGATCACGGCCCGGTTGAGGAGCCTGACGTTCTCGGCAGAGGACCGCTTGGCGTTGGGGTGGACGTTGAAGACGAGGGAATTGCCACCCGACAGCACGGCGATGGCATTGTTGATGATCGTCGAGATCGGATTGGTGGTCGGGGTGACCGCGGCCACCAGGCCCATCGGGGCCATCTCGGTGAGCATCATCCCGTGCTCGCCCGTCTCGATGATCGGATCGAGGTCCTCCGGGCCGGGGGTCCGGTTGGCGACGAGCAGGATCTTGCGGAGCTTGTCCTCGGCGCGGCCCAGACCGGTCTCCTCGACGGCGATACGTGCCAGACGATCGGCGTGCTCCAGCATGGTGCGGCGGATCGAATCGATGATCCGCTGACGCCCGTCTGGTCCCATCGACCGGAACTCGTTGAATGCCCTCTCAGCGGCCCGGACGGCCTCGTCGATGGTGGCGTACAACCCCTCACCGAGTTCAGCTTCGGGGATCTCGGCGGGCACCCTGGGACGCGCCGGAGTCTCCTCGGTGGTGCCTCCCAGACGGCGCCGCACCCTGCCGATGATCTCCTGGATCTCCTCGGGGGAGAACGACTCAGCCATCGATCACTTCCGGTACCTCTCCTCGCCGCCCACTTCCCAGGTATCGACGATCGCCATGACGACGGCGTCACAGGGGCGTTCGTGAGTCATCCTGGTCTGGCGAGCGCTGGATCCGGTCGCATAGAGGATCACCTCGCCGATGCCTGCGCCGACCGCATCGGCGGCCACCACATAGCCTCCGGTCTCCCGGTCGTCTACATCGACCTGCTTGATGACCAGGAACTTGAGGCCCTCGAGCGTCTCCTCTTTGCGGCTGGCCACCAGCGTGCCGACAACCCTGCCGAGCAGCACGGCGGGCTACCCGCTCGACTCTTCGGCGGCTTCCTCGGCCCTGCCGAGAGGCAGCACTTGATCGATGTTGACATGGGGCCGGGCGATGACGTGAGTGGCGATGACTTCGCCGACCTTCTCGGCGCCGCGCACGCCTGCGTCGATGGCGGCCTTGACCGCTGCGACGTCACCCCGCACGACGGCGGTCACATAGCCGCCGCCCGTCTTCTCCATCGAAACCAGTTCGACCTTGGCGGCCTTCACCATCGCGTCGGCGGCCTCGACCATCGCCGGGAACCCCCGGCATTCGATCATGCCCAATGCTTCAGCCATACGTTCCTCGTCTCCTTACCTCGTCTCGGTGAACCTACTTCATCTCCCTGCCGGAGATCCCCTCCAGGGCGGTGACCGCCGCCCTCCAACCCACGTCGATGTCCCGTTCCTCGCCGCCGAGGTAGACACGGCCGAGTGAGCCGAACGAGCGGACTTCCAGGATGTTGATCTCGGCAGCCTTCTCGGCCTCGTTGGCCGCCAGGGCGGCATAGGACGCCGGCTCCATCTCGAGCACGTAGAGGGTCTGGCCGGGGATGAGCATGTTGCCGTACCGCATGCGGTTGATCAACTGGGCCTGGTGGTCGTCGATACGACGAATGATCTGGCTGCTGGCGACCCGGGGTTTGATCCGGTCATCCTCGGTCAGGCCGACCGCTTCGAGGATCGCCGCGCCGGCGGCCCTGGCCTCCGCCTGGCTGGGCGAATGGACCTCGAGAAGCCCAAAGTATCTCTCGACGACCTGCATGCCCGGCTTGACCGTGGTCGCCTTGAGCGCCACGTCGGTGAGGCGGTTGATCTCGATGCCGGGTGAGATCTCCACCATCAGCGAGGCCTCACGGGCCAACGGCAGGAACCCACGGGCGGTGGTCCCCAGATATGCCGCGTACTGCGGCTGCAGGCTGTCCAGGAACGAATAGCCCCTCAGTTCGACATTGGTGCTCACGTGGTGCCTCCCGCTTCGGCGACGATCTCGATCCCGGCCGACGCCCCGATCCTGGTGGCGCCGGCGGCGATCATGTCCTTGGCGTCCTGGGCGGTCCTGATGCCACCGGATGCCTTTACTCCCATGTCCGGCCCCACGGCCTCCCTCATGAGGGCCACGTCGTAGACGGTGGCCCCGCCCCCACCAAAGCCGGTGGATGTCTTGACGAAATGCGCCTTGGCCCGCCTGGCCATCCTGCTGACGATCACCTTCTCCTCGTCCGTGAGCATCACCGCTTCGATGATCACCTTGCAGACCGCACCGGCCTCCCGGCAGGCATCGGCGACGCCGGTGATGTCCCGTTCGACACCGGCCCAGTCGCCCGACTTGATGGCACCGATGTTCACCACCATGTCGATCTCCCTTGCGCCCTCCCGCAGCGCCCTCCTCGCCTCCATGGCCTTGATCTCGGCGGTGTGGGCGCCCAGGGGGAAGCCGACCACCGAGCAGGTGAGCACATCCGACCCGCGCAGGTTGCCTGCCACCCGGCGCACCCAGGTGGGGTTGACACACACCGAGGCGAACCCGTATCGCACGGCTTCGT
>CBDUUY010000245.1:0-3699 GCA_965370535.1 uncultured bacterium | reverse complement strand
ACCATCTTCCTCCTGATCCCGATCGTGGTGCTCCTGTGCGGTCGATGGCTCGTTGGCGTGTCACCGAGCAGATCGGCCATCGGGCTTCTGTTGGGAGCGGTGTTCTTCGCTGTGATGCTCACGGTGAGGGGGTCGCCGGTGCTGGCGGCCTGCAACCTGACAGATGACATGTGAGGGACCCCCTCCGGCTCGGGCACACTTGTGTGCTGAATAGGCCCCCTGAGGGGCGGAGCTATCGAAGGAGGTCCCTGATGTCGATCGTAGGCGGCTTGGACGTGCATCGGGCTCAGATCACATATGACCATCTCGACACCGAGACCGGCGAGGTGGAGGTGGGTCGGATTGTGCCGGCGACGCGGTTGGAGTTGCGCCAGTGGCTGTCACGTTTCGAAGACAAGGATGCGGTGTTCGCTACCGAGGGGTGCACCGGGTGGCGGTTCGTGGTCGAGGAACTGCAACACGCTGGGGTTGAGGCGCACCTGGCGGAGCCGGCGGATACCGCCACGTTGCGGGGTCGCAAGAAGCGGGCCAAGACGGATCGGGCCGACGCCCGTCACCTCCGTCGGTTGCTGATAGAGGGTCGCATACCGGAGTCGTGGATCCCACCCGATCATGTGCTCGAGACCCGTATCAAGGGACGAGCCTATGTGGCGTTGATGAATCACCGCCGCGCCTGGCAGCAACGCATCCAGGCCCAGTTGTTCCACCAGGGCGTGGAGAAACGCAGCGGGTTGCTCACCGTTGCCGGACGAGCCCATCTTGAGGGTGCCGAGCTATCTGCGGCGGGACGTCAGTTGGTGGAGGTGGCGTTGCGGATCATCGATGCCCTCGGTGCCGAAGCCGACCAGCTACGAAGTGAACTCAAAGCCTTCGCCCACCGTCAGGCGGGATGCCGAGCCTTGGTCGACGAGATCTACGGTGTCGGTGAACTCACCGCGGCGATCATCTGGGCCGAGATGGGTGATACCCGTCGGTTCTCGTCGTCGGACCAGGCGGTACGTCACACCGGACTCGATATCACCGTGTGGTCCTCGGACACGAAACGTTCCCCCGGGCGCCTCTCTCGGCAAGGACCCTCAGTGTTACGGTGGGCGCTGTTCGAAGCGGCCCTCGCCGCCACCCGCCAATCATCCCCCGACCACGCCTACTACCTAGAAGTCACCGAGCGTCTCGGAGCGAAGCGGGCCTACTTGTCGGTGGCCCGCAAGCTAGCGCGCAGGATCCACCACATCCTGCGAGGACTTGGCGACATCGGGTTCGAAGAAGTCACCTGACCGATGCCGTGGCGCGCCCAGACCCAAACTCAACTGATGTCGTGCAGCCAGCTCCCAAAACCCCGTGTCACCCCGGACCTAGAGCCGGTGGTCCTGGACAGATCGAGCGGCTGCACCGCTTGCAGCGGGACATACCCCATCCATCATCATGTCGCCGAACCCCACCGGTTCGAGCACCCAGATAAGGCAGGGCACCCGCGCGCCACACCCATCGGAACCAACCAAGGAGAACCCCTATGAGATGACCAACCCTCGACGCCGACCCAAAGCCGACCCGTCGGCGCGCCGGTCGCGCTCCAACAACGACTTGCACCCGGGGATCCCTCACAGATAAGGGGTCCCGAAGCACTGCTGACGTCGCAACCCCGTGCAATACGGTCACAGGTTGTTACATGATGGCAGGGAAGGTCATGGGTGCTGGAGCATTCGTGACAGGACAGCGTGCGAGTGCGCCTCCCTCTACCGCTTTGCGGAGCGGGTGAGCGGATCGGGTATCGACCACCTATCTGCGGGCCGGGATCCTACGCGGTCGGCCCTTCTGTGTCCGGAGCGGCCGTCTCGGAGTCGGTGGCCTCTGTTTGCGCTTGTTTCCGCCGCCGTCCCCTGGGCGGCTCGCCGGGCAGTGGACGAAGCAGCATCACTCCCACTCGGGCCACCCGCCACCCCACCAGCGTGAGCAATACCGCGGCGAGGCCAAATAGGCCGATTACGACAAAAGTCTGGGTGGATTTGGTGACGGCACCGACGAGGTCTTCGACAGATGTCTCGATGCCGGACAGATCGAGAAGCTCCTCTTCCGGTTCCAATTGTCCCTCTTCTCTCCCTTCTTCGGGCACAGCGATCCGGTCGGAGATCCAATCGGTCTGTCCGTTCTCGTCCTCGACCTCGAGCCTGACCCGGTACTGGCCCGGTTTGGCGTATTCGTGCTCTACATCGGGCCCCCAGGCGACCGTCCCGTCGCCCAAGTCCCACGTCCAGCGGATGATCGGGGCGTCGCCGGTCTCGGACAGATCCTCGAAACGTGCCAGAAAGACCGGCTGCCTCTCCTCACCTTCGATTGGACCTTCGATTGGCTCTCGCTCGGCAATCTGCGCCTCAGTAACCCAGGAGAAGCCGGCACGCGGTGCCACCGGGTCCGTCTCGGCGGGCGGCTGCTCCTCTTCGGGGGGAAACCAGCGGTCGTGAATCCCGACCGGGTCCCGCAGGACCGGAAACAAGGAGAAGAAGACGACCAGGAACACCGCCAAGCCGCCGAGGACCAGCACCATCCCCGTGATACGGGCATATGGATCCTCTGGCTGGAACCGCTCCTTCAGCGAATCGGACACAGACCATCTCCTCGCCAAACCCAGAATAGGCGGAACCACCGGCAGCGAGCGAAATCACAACCGAGGCCGACTATGACCTACCGTCTCTGCCTATCAGGCGCGTTCATTCCGGTTGAGGCCGACTAGCCGCCGCCGGAGCTTCCCATCTCTTCGGGGGTGAGGCACTTGGTGGCAGCCTCCATCATCAGCGGTAGGAGTTCCGGGTCTTGATCCGGTCGGTAATCCTCACCTTCCTCCATGCCGCCAATCATCATCTGACGTAGGGCATCCGTCTTGGCCAACTCATCGACATAGCACTCGGCGGACTCCTGACTGAGACCCTCGGCGACCATCCGATCGACCATGAGGGACTCGAAATCCATGCACTCGAGCCCGATGTCGATCAGGACCTGGATCTCCTCTTCAGTCAACAGGGAGAACATGGCCTCAGAGTTCTCGGAGATGTTCTCGGGCGTCACCCCGAGTTCCGCCAAACGGTCCATACCCAACTCGGTGACCAACCTCTCGGCGTAGCAGCGGGCAACTTCGGCCCCGCCGAAGGGATCGCTGGGATCGGCATCCTGCGTCGACATGCGCCCCACGGCGTCGACAAACTCCTGTTCCTCACCCGAGAGTCCGCCATCGTCCCCACAACCGGCGACGAGAAGGACCATGACCAGAATCACGACCACGCTGCGTCTCATGTCGGTGGCCTCCTCTGTACCTGCCAACTGTACGCCTCCACGGAGTGGGTCGCCTCAGACCCAAGCCGCCG
Organism: uncultured bacterium; assembly: GCA_965370535.1. Classification (GTDB taxonomy): domain Bacteria; phylum Actinomycetota; class Acidimicrobiia; order Spongiisociales; family UBA11373; genus JAHJML01. The sequence goes on along the minus strand of CBDUUY010000245.1, from coordinate 343 downwards.
CGTTCCACGCTGCTGTCACCTGCGGCGTGCAGGTCTACGCCTCCACCCAAATCTGGAAGGGAATGGTGGGAAGAAAGAGACAGGGGTGCTGAGGGTCCGGTGAGCTCCGCGTCGCATGGGCAGCGGATGGACAGGCGAATATGGGATCAGTTGATTGAACCTGGGGTTCAGATTCACCGCCATCCGGCTGGTCGGTTCTGGCCGGATTGCCGTTCCCAACCGAGGGCCACGCCCGGAAGGGTCTGATGTAGCCCGCCGAATCCGGGCAATATCAGAGTGTGCAATGAGCCCGGACCCTTGCAGACCGGTCGTTTGGCCCTTGCCTTTTCAAAGGTCTGAGAGC
>CBDUUY010000244.1:0-3705 GCA_965370535.1 uncultured bacterium | reverse complement strand
GCCCACAAGCATATAGCCAACCCACCAGGCCCATCAGGACAACCCCACGGCAACCGAACCCTCCCCTCGACCCGGCCTTACCCCCCGAACGACAGGGCTCTGGCGGCCTCTCCGAAGAAGGCGAGGATCTGGGGAAGGAAGCCGGCGACGACCACCACCACTGCGGTGATGCCCAGGGCCAGCACCAGGGCGGGGTGCGTATCGGTCTCGGCTGCCTGCTCCACCGGGGCCGAGGCGGGCACCGGGTCCATGAAGACGACCTTGACGATCCGGGCGTAGTAGTAGAGGGCTATCACTGCGTTGATAGCGGCGATCACCGCCAGCACCACACCCCAGGCTCCGGCGGCGCCCATCACCGCCCGGAACATCACGAACTTGGCGAACCAACCTGCCAGCGGTGGGATGCCCGCCAGGGCCAGGAAGAAGATCGCCAGCAGCACCGCCACCCGGGGGACGTAGCGGTTCAGCCCCGCCCAGTCGTCGATCTCGCCACTACCGGTCTTGTCGGCGGCTGCGATCACCGCAGCGAACGCCCCCAGGTTCATGAAGGCGTAGACGACTATGTAGGTGATCGAGGCATGGAAGGCGTTCTCCAGGCCCTCTGTGCCGTAGGTGGCGGCCATGGCGAAAGGCACCAGGATGAACCCGGCGTGGGCCACCGAGGAGTAGCCGAGCAGGCGAACGATGTTGTTCTGCTTCAGCGCCGTCAGGTTGCCGATGGTCATCGTCAGCGCCGCCAGCACCCACAGCACGGGGCCCCAGATGTCGGCGACCTCTGCAAAGGCCAGGTAGCAGATGGTCAGCAGGCCGACGAAGCCGGCCGTCTTCGACCCCACCGACAGGTAGGCGGCCACCGGGGTCGGGGCGCCCTGGTAGGTGTCCGGCGCCCAGAAATGGAACGGCACAGCCGAAATCTTGAAACTGAACCCCACCAGGATGAAGATCACACCGAGGATGAAGGCCGGCTCCTCCGACAATCCTGCCGATGCCACCCGGATGCCCTCGAAGGTGATCTCACCGGTGAGGCCGTAGACCAGGGACATGCCCATCAGCAGGATCGCAGCCGACAGCACCCCGATCAGGAAGAACTTCAGCGAAGCCTCGTTGGAGCGCACATCGCCCTTGCGCCACCCCGCCAGCAGGAAGGCGGGGCCCGATACCAGTTCGAGCCCGATGAACAGCGTGATCAGATCCCGGCTCGACGCCATGATCACCGCTCCGGCCACCGAGGCGATGAGCAGGAAGTAGAACTCACCCTGGTAGTAGCGGCCGCTCTCCAGGTAGCCGACCGACAGGAGGATGCTGATCGCCCCCACCAGGATGAAGAGGCCCTTGAGCACCAGGGCGAAGTCGTCCACCACATAGGACCCTCCGAACAGGACCCTGGCGGTGTTCTCATCACAGAAGGGCAGGTTGTCGCACAACCCCAGCGTCAGCAGCGGGAAGGCCGCCGCCATCAGGCCGACGAGGCCGATCACCCCGACTATGTACTTGCGGTCCTCGCCGAGCAGGAGATCGGCGGCCAGGACGGCGAGCAGCGTCCCACCGAGGATGAACTCTGGCGCCAGGGCGTGGTAGTCGAACACTCAGCCTCCGAAAGTGGTTTTCACGAGGTTGGCAACGGCACCCTCTGTGGCACCGAAGACGATCTTGGGCCAGATGCCGATGACGAGGATCGCCACCACCAGCGGCACCCAGGCGGCCAGTTCGAACCGGTCGGCATCGTGCAGATCCTTGCCCTCCCATTCGTCCGGCACCTCGCCGAGGTTGACCTTCTGGAGCATCCACAGCATGTAGCCGGCGGTCAGCACGGTCCCGACCGCACCGATCACCATGGCCGAGCGGAACACGCCAACGCTGAGTCCGTCGAGAGGGTTGAACGACCCGAGCAGTGCCATGAACTCGCCCCAGAACCCCGCCAGGCCGGGCAGGCCCAGCGAGGCCATGGCGGTGAACGCCAGGATGCCGCCCATGACCGGCATGATCTTCTGGTTGCCGCCCAGACGGGCCATCTCCCTGGTGTGGTAGCGGTGCGACATCGACCCCGCCACAAAGAACAGCAGGCCGGTGATGACACCGTGCGCCACCATGCCGATGATCGCCGCATTGATGCCGATCTCGGTGAGGGTGGCGATGGCGAGCATCACGAAGCCCATGTGCCCCACCGACGAGAAGGCGATGAGCCGCTTCAGGTCGGTCTGGGCAAGACATGCCAGCGACCCGTAGATGATGGCGATCACCGCCAGGATGGCGATCGCCGGGGCCCATGCCTGGGCCTGCTCCGGCAGGATCGGGATGCTGATACGGATGAAGCCGTATGCACCCAGTTTCAGGAGGATGGCGGCCAGCAGCACCGAACCCACCGTCGGCGCAGCGGTGTGGGCGTCGGGGAGCCAGGTGTGCAGCGGCCACATCGGCACCTTGACGGCAAAGCCGAGGAACAGGGCTGCGAACACCCAGGCCCCGTAGGTGCCGGCGAAGGCGCCCATCCGGCCTGCCTCCTGCAACACCACGATGTCGAAAGTGTGCGGGTCCGCCTTGAAGTAGAGGGCCAGGAAACCCAGCAGCATGAAGGCGGAGCCGAACAGCGTGAACAGGAAGAACTTGATCGCGGCGTAGAGCCGGCTCTCCACCTCACGCTTGAAGCCGGGCAGGCGGATAGAAGTGCGATCCCCCCAGATCCCGATCATGAAGTACATCGGCAGCAGGACCAGTTCGAAGAAGATGAAGAACAGGATCAGGTCGAGTGCCACGAACGTGCCCGCCATGCCGGTGGCCAGCAGGAGGATCAGCGCCAGGAAGGCCTTGGGGCTGTGGGGCTCGGGCAGGTGCTTCCACGAGTAGACGACCGACAGCATTGTGATGAACGTCGAGAGGACCAGCAGAGGCAGGCTGATTCCGTCGATCCCGATGTGGTAGTTGGAGCCGATGGCAGGAATCCACGACAGGTCGGTCCCGAACTGGAAGGCCTCGGCATGGCCGAACTCGAACAGGATCAACAGCGCCACGGACGCACCGAAGGAAGCGAGGGCGAAGGCGAGCGCCACGAACTTGACGATGCGCTCCTGGGCCTTGGGGATGAGCAGCAGAATCCCCACCCCCACAAGGGGCAGGAACACCGTGAGGCTCAAGCCCCACCCTTGTTCGAACCAAATCATCTCGTTCGTCCTCCTGCTAGCCGAAGATCAGGAATCCAACTACCAGCAGCACGGCGCCACTGAACAGCGCACCGGCATACTGCTGAACCTTGCCCGTCTGGGCCTTGCGAACGACTCCCCCGGCCTCCCCGGCGCCCGCCGCAACTGCGTTGATCGCCAGGTCGATGCCCCGCTGGTCCGCCCAGCCGTACACGAACCGGGACGCAAACCGGGCCGCGACCCCGAATGCGTGGACGACCCCGTCGATGAGGACCTGATTGGTCCACACCACGAAGCGGGCGATCGGCCCCCTGATGGGGCCGACGATGCCATTCATGTAGAGGTCGTCGAAGTAGTACTTGTGCTCCAGCAGGGGGTAGAGGACCGGGATGCGGAAGCGGTCCCGCTGCTGCTGGGTGGCTGCGTCCTTGAAGAACAGGCGGGTGCCGGCCCAGATGCCGGCCACGGCCGCAGTGGTGCCGGCAAACGCCAGGGCCCAGTTGAGACCGGTGGCGTGGTGATCACCCATCAGATGCACACGGGCGGACAGCCAATCGGTGAATGGGGT
>CBDUUY010000243.1:0-3729 GCA_965370535.1 uncultured bacterium | reverse complement strand
CCCGCGCCGGGGCCGAGATCGTGGCCGCCGGCTTCCGCACCGTCACCGCCGCCGACATGAAGGGTGCCGTGGACCCCGTCACCGAGGTGGACCTCGCCTCCGAGGCCGCCGTCGTCGCCATCATCGAGGAGGCCCGGCCCGAAGACGGCATCCTCGCCGAGGAGGGCAGCGCCACCGAGACCACCTCTGGACGCAGGTGGGTGATCGACCCACTCGACGGCACCATCAACTTCATCCACGGCATCCCCCAGGTGGCGATCTCGGTGGGCCTCGAGGACCACACCGGACGCCTGGTCGGGGTTGTCATCGACCCGATCAATGACGAGGAGTTCACTGCGACCCGGGGAGGAGGCGCATTCCTGAACGGGTCGCCGATCCGGGTCTCCACCAGGGACCGGATCACCGAGTCGCTGATCGTCACCGGCTACGCCTACGACCGGCAGGATCACGGTCCCGCCTACACCCGGGTGACCGGTGAGGTACTGCGGATCGCCCAGGGGGTGCGGCGCGAGGGGTCGGCCGCCCTCGACCTGGCCTGGGTGGCCTGCGGCAGGTTCGACGGGTACTGGGAGTTCTCCCTGTCACCGTGGGATATGGCCGCCGGTGCTCTCCTGGTGGCCGAGGCCGGGGGGCGCCTCACCACCAGCGCAGGAGGGCCGATCCACCACACGGACCTGGTGGTCACCAACGGCCTGATCCACGAGGACCTGCGCCGGGTGGTCGCCGCCAACCGGCCTCAGCACCTGCCACCACCTCCGGAGGCATAGTGCCGGTCACATCCAGGCGACCAGTGCCCGGCAGGCCGTGCCGGTGCCAAAAATGAGTGATCTCCTGCTCGTGGCCGGCTCCGTCACTGGCCGTGCCGACGCGGATTCGGTGCTGATCCGGGACGGCCGGATCTCGGCGATCGGGTGGTCGAAGGACCTCGGAGACCGGGGCCTGCCGGAGAAGCGGTTCGATGGCGCCATCTCCCCGGGGTTCTGTGACGCCCACCTCCACCCGATCGGCTACACCGCAGCACTACATCGCCCTTCGCTCAAGGATGCCGCCGACTTCGAGGCGGTCGCCGAGGCGATGGCTGCTGCAGCCGCAGCCCGGCCCGACGGCTCCGCCGTCACCGGCCTGCGTCTGGACGATGAGAGCCTGGACGAAGGCCGATTGCCCGATAGGCACCTGCTGGACCGGGCCGTTCCCGACCGCCCCGCCCTGATGGTCCGCTACTGCGGCCATGTCTCGATTGCCAACACCCGGGCACTGGAACTGGCAGGCATCGGGCCCGACACCCCCGACCCAGAAGGGGGCTCGATCGACAGGGACGGCCGGGGCCTGCCCACCGGGGTGCTGAGGGAGACTGCGGGCGACCTGGTCTCGACGGCGATCCGCAGCCTGGCGCCCCCGGTGACCCGTGACGACGTGCTCGGAGGGATGACCGCCCTGGCCTCTCTGGGGCTCACCTCGGTGGGCGGGGTCGTCGATATTCGCGAGGGGTGCTGGGCGGGCGGAGGCAGCGAACTCGATGCCCTCATCGAGGCAGCCCCCGACCTGCCCATTCGGGTGGCGGCACTGGTGATAGCCCATACCCCCGAGGACCTCGAACTGGCCGCCGAGCGGATGGCGACTGCAGGACCGAAACTGGCTTTCCTCGGCCTCAAAGCGTTTGCGGACGGCAGCCTCGGCGGACGGACCGCTGCGATGCACGAGCCGTACCACGACCGGCCCGGCGAGCGGGGCACCCACCGGCTCGATCCGGCCTGGGCCCACAGGATGTCCACCGCCGCCCTCCGCCTCGGCGGCAGGGTGGCGATCCATGCCATCGGCGACGCCGCCAACGGCAGGGTGCTCGACGTCATGGAGTGCCTGCTCGACGAAGGGGCCGACCCCACCATGCTGCGCGTCGAACACGCCTCGGTGCTGACGCCGGACGACATCACCCGCCTGGCCCGGCTGGGGGTCACCGCCGTGATACAACCGGCGTTCCTGGCGTCGGAGGCCTCATGGCTGGAGAACCGACTGGGCCCCGACCGCCTCGCCCGCACCTACGCCTTCCGCACCCTGGCCGATGCCGGCGTGCCACTGGCGGGGTCTTCGGACAGCCCCGTCGAACCGCCCCATCCGTTGTGGGGCATGGCCGCAGCCAGGGACCGCTGCGGTCTGACACCTGCAGAGCGGCTCACCGCCGGGGAGGCCTACGACCTGTTCACCGTCGACTCGGCCACAGCTATCGGCGAGACCCGCATGCTCCAACCAGATGAGCCCGCCGACCTGGTCGTACTTGATAGGGACCCCATAGAGATCGAACCCGACGGCCTGCGGGCGGCACGGGTGCTGGCGACCTTTGTGGAGGGATTCCCGGTCGAGGTGCCCGACGGGACGATCGCCTGGCAGGCCTGAGCGGCACTACCCGATTCTCTGCCGGATGGGCCCGGCTGCATCCTCGTATTCGGCGTGCTCACCCGTGGCCTTCTTGGAGTAGACGAGGTCTCCATCGACGGTGACCTCGTAGACCCCGCCGGAGGACGGAATCAGGGTGAGAGCCGTGATCTGTTGCCCGAACTCGTCGAGCAGGCTTCCGACCATGCGCACGGCACGGTCCTCATATCCTCAAGCGCTGCAGTATTCGATCTCGATTTGCATCGTCGAGACGCTAGCGGATTCCCGGCGGTGGCTAGGGGATCTGCCGTCCCTCCATGCCGCCGGCCACCGTGATCACCTGGCCGGAGAGGTGACCCGAGATCAGATCGGACGCCAGCGTCACGATCTGGGCGGCCACATCCGCGGGCGTCGCCAGTTTCTTCAACGACATGGCCGAGACGGCACGTTCGATCAGGCTGGGATCGATACCCGCCCGGACCCGTTTGGGAGTCGCCACCCACCCCGGGGCCACCGCGTTGACACGAACTCCATCCCCGATACGGGCCGCTTCGTTCTTCAGGGTCAACAGCAGGCCACCCGAGATGGCCGCCTTTGCTGCGGCATAGTCGGCATGGCCGGCCTCGCCGAATGTCCCCGCGGTAGATCCCACCAGCACCAGCGAACCGGATCGGGTCTCGGCGGCATGCTTGAGGAATGCCCTGGAGGTGAGGAATGTGGCCGTCAAGTTGGAGCGCAGGGTGTCCTCCCAGCGACGCAAAGGCAGGTCCCACAACGGCACATCGTCCGCCGGGTAGGCCCCTGCGTTGGCCACACACACATCGAGACGGCCCAACAGGGAGACGACGGCGGGCACCAGGCCGTCTGCGTCCTCTTCCACACGCAGGTCGGCGCCGAGAGCGATGCCACCGATATCGGAGGCGAGCGCCTCGGCAGGGCCCGCCGAGGAGTGGAAGTGGACGGCCACCCGCGCTCCTTCGGCCGCAAAGGCCCGGCAGGCGGCCTCACCGATCCCACCGGCGCCACCGGTCACCAGAACCACCTTGTCCCGCAATCCGGTATCCATCAGAGACCTCCTGAGATCACCATCAACGACTCCCGATGCTCCCCACCGACTCTATCGACCGGTCGCCCCCTAGGGTGCTGGCCTCATCACCCTGGAGGGGAACCATGGCGGCTCTGTCGGATCGGGTCAAGGAGATCATCGACACCCCGGTGTTCGCCCATGTGGCGACGGTCGGCCCCGACGGACATCCCCAGAACACGGTCATGTGGATCGGCCGCGATGGCGACCGGTTGCTGCTCAACACGGCCGAGGGCCGGACCAAGTGGCGCAACATCGAGGCCGATCCGCGGGTG
>CBDUUY010000242.1:0-3754 GCA_965370535.1 uncultured bacterium | reverse complement strand
TGGACGTGGGCACCGGCCAGTACCTGGTGCCGGTGCGCCTCATCGACGGCGGCCCTCAGTTCCTCTGCCGACATCACGACCTCGAACCCGTGGGTGCCCGCCCCGAGCACTCCCCCGGTCAGGAACAGTTTGATCACCTCGGCCCCGCGTTCGATCTCCGTAGCCACCGCGGCTCGCACCGCTTCAGGGCCATCCGCCTCCACACCGATCGTCCAGCCGTGACCGCCTGTGGGGGTGATGCCGCGGCCCGCCGCCATGATCCGCGCCCCGACCACATCTCCGGCCCGCTGAGCGGCCGCCACCTCTATGGCGATCCCGTCGCGCGAGCCCTGATCTCTGGCGCTGGTGATCCCGGCCGCCAGCAGTTTGCCTGCGTTGTCCACCGACCTGGCCAACACGGATTCGATTGCATCGGAGGCCACGCCGTCGGTGCCGGCGATGGTCGGTTCCAGGCACAGGTGGACGTGGGCGTCGATCAGGCCCGGCAGCAGCGATGCGCCCCCCGCATCCACCTTGGTGGCACCGGTCGTGTCCGCATCGGAGTCGGGGCCCATCCAGACGATGCGGTCCCCGTCCCATACGACGGTGTGCGAAGGCAGGGGCGGGGCGGCGGTCCCTTCGAATACCAGGGCTCCGGTGATGGCGTGGCGGCTCACGATTGCTCTCCTCCGGTGGCTCACCGGAGACAGTACGCCTGTGCCGCTGCCGTCGCCGCCACGCGGGCCCTTCATGCCGGTTGGGCCCGGGTGGCCTACGATGGCCGCCGCCCGCAGGGAGGGATCGTGCTGCTGCAAGGGAAACGACTCGTCATCACCGGAGTCCTCACAGACGACTCGATTGCGTTCCACACCGCTCGGGTCGCACAGGAGGAGGGCGCCGAGATCGTCCTGACCGGTTTTGGGAAGGCCCGCCGGCTGACAGAGCGATCGGCCAAACGACTGCCCGATCCACCCGAGGTCTATGAGTTGGACATCACCAGTGATGCCGACATGGAGGCGCTTGTGGCTGCCCTCGACGACAAGTGGGGTGCCGTAGACGGGGCCCTGCACGCCATCGCCTATGCACCGGAGGACGCCCTCGGGGGCCGTTTCCTCACCACGCCCGCCGAGAGCGCCGGCACCGCCTTCCTGACCTCGGCCTTCTCGTACAAGACCCTGGCGGTGGGCCTGCTCCCGCTGATGCAGAAAGCGGGCGGGGGCGCTCTGGTCACACTGGACTTCGACAATCGCCAGGCCTGGCCGGTATACGACTGGATGGGGGTTGCCAAGGCGGCCCTGCAGTCGGTGACCCGCTACCTGGCCAGGGACCTCGGCGCTCACGACATCCGGGTGAACGCGGTGTCGGCAGGCCCTCTCCGCACGGTGGCCGCCAGGTCGATCCCAGGCTTCGAACTGTTGAGGGACTTGTGGGGCGAGCGTGCACCTCTTGATTGGGATGTCACCGATCCCGACCCGGTGGCCAGGATGGTGGCGGTGCTGCTGTCGGACTGGGCGAAGAGGACGACGGGAGAGGTCGTGCACGTGGACGGGGGATTCCACTCCGTGGCTGCAGGCCCCGAGTAGGGGTGTCTACGCCCCCACCCCGGCATGGGGCTTGAACGGGAACCGGATGACAGATGCCGCCCCGCCGCCATGGCCCTGCCGATCGCCGTTGCCCCGTTGTCTCTGATGATGGGTTGTTCCCTCACCGGTGAGAGTTGCGAGGCGGCCCGGGGAGCAGGGCCGCTCCGGCGGCTGCGCACACAACCAACAGTGGCATACCGACCCACGGGCCCAGCAGCGAACCCGGCAGGAGGCCCAGCAGCAGATCGGCAAGAACCCACAGGGCGGCCGGGCCGGATCAAACCGGTAATCTCCTCAAGATGGTGATGGTTGCGGTTCTTTTCGGCGGTCGATCCGAGGAACATGACGTGTCCTGCGTGTCGGCCGTCTCGGTGATCGAGGCGCTCGAGGAGAAGGGCCACGATGTCCTCGCTATAGGTATCGGGAGAGACGGAATCTGGCATCTCGCCGACCCGTCGGCACGCCCCCTATCGGCCTCCGGTCCTGATGCCGTGCTCGAGGTCCCTTCCGGCGCCATACGAGCCGGTGGCGGCCGGATCTCTTTCGATGTTGCGTTCCCCGTGCTGCACGGTCCTTTTGGGGAGGACGGCACCGTCCAGGGCATGTTCGAGATGGCAGGCGTGCCCTACGTGGGGAGCGGCGTCGTGGGCTCGGCGGTCGCCATGGACAAGGACATCGCCAAGCGGTTGTTCAGCGAAGCCGGGATTCCGATATCCCCGTTCGTGGTGATCCGCTCCGGGGAGTTCACAGAGGACCCGGCGGGAACCACCGCCATGGTCGGGGAAGTGCTCGGCTACCCGGTGTTCGTCAAACCGGCCGAACTGGGCTCTTCGGTGGGGATCTCACGGGCCGACGACGACGGGTCGCTGAAGGACGCAATCGTTGAGGCGCTGCGCCATGGGGACAAGGTGATCGCCGAGTGTGAGGTGGCAGGCAGGGAGATCGAGGTCGCCGTGCTAGAGGGGCCCAGGGCGTCGGTGCCCGGTGAGGTCGTCCTTCCTTCCGGTTGGTACACATACGACGCCAAGTACAGCGACGACGCCACCCGCCTGCTGGTGCCCGCCCCGCTCTCCGAGTCCGAGTCGGCAACGGTGAGGGAGATGGCTCTGCAGGCGTTCACGGTCCTGGAATGCCGGGGCCTGGCGAGGGTCGACTTCTTCTTCGACGAGGCAGGCAGGGGGTTCGTGCTGAACGAGATCAACACGATGCCGGGGTTCACCCCGAAATCGATGTTCCCGATGATGTGGGCCGCGACAGGACTGCCGTACCCCGACCTCTGTGACGAGTTGGTGACACTCGCCCTGCAACGTTGAGCAGGGCGCGCCGCGGCCCATCGGCCACGGCCCGTCTACATCTGCCTACAGCCTGACGACCGGGCAGGTGAGCGTGCGGGTGATGCCCTCGATGGCCTGGATCCGTGCGACGACGAGTTTGCCGAGCGAGTCGACATCTTCGGATTCCGCATGGACGATCGCGTCGTACGGGCCGGTGACGGACTCCGATGTCTTGACGCCCTGGATCTTTGAGACCTCGCTGGCCACCTGGGCAGCCTTGCCGACCTCGGTCTGGATGAGCACGTAGGCTTCGACCACCTGTCACTCCTTTGTGGGGTGCGTTGAGGCAACTCTACAGGTGGATGGTGCTCCGCCGCCGAGGTTGGCTCAGAGCCGGCGATGTCCCATACTCCTCACCCATGTCCGTGCTGTTCTTGCTGGTGTCCGTGGCAGGCCTGCTGCTCGCCTGGAATGCGGTCCGGCACCCTCTGCCGCGGTGTGCCGGCCCCATGTGGTTTCCCGCGTTCCTGACCGGGGAGCTGGCGCTGTTCCAGGCATTCATCCAGGCGGCCGTGGCGGCCGGCTTCCTCTCTGCCGGATGGGCAGGCGGGTGGGCGGGCACGTCGGCCCTGATCCTCACCGGGCTGGCGATCTCGATGCTGGCGGTCATCCAGGTGAGGGCCCTCGGAGCCCGGGAGGTGGTGGAACAAGCGGTGTCCGGGGTCGTCGGTGAGCCGATCCGGCTTCCCCGGGTCCGGGTGACTCGCTTGCTGCGGCCCTATCCATCCCTGCCGAGGCGGGTGGAGGCGATCCGCGACATCGCATATGGTCCCGATCCCGCCCATCGCCTCGATCGTCTCTCTCTCAGGGACGCCCCCGCTCCGGGCCCGGTGCTGCTGCAGATACACGGAGGGGGAT
>CBDUUY010000241.1:0-3755 GCA_965370535.1 uncultured bacterium | reverse complement strand
GAACACCGGGTCGTTGCCGATCAGGCCGGTGGGGAGGGGCAGGATCTCCTCGATGTCCTCCTCGGCGAGGATCGGTGACCCCGCGGCGATACGCCCCACCAGAGGCACATCGCGCACCGGGGCCCTGCGAAGGTCGGCGGGTTCACCCGGATCGACGACTTCGATGGCACGCGGCTTGCTGGGATCACGGCGCAGGTAGCCGGACTTGACCAGCGATGAGAGGTGGGAGTGCACCGTGGATGGTGAACTGAGCCCCACCGCTTCACCGATCTCGCGCACCGACGGGGGATAGCCCCGCCCTGCCACCGTGCGGAGGATCAGGTCGAGAATCTCCTGCTGCCGGGTGGTGATGTCGGTGCGATCCATTGATTTCCCTCCCTGGTGTGGGGCCGAGGGTACCTATCGGAGGCGCCGTAGGCAAACATATGTTCGACTTGACTATCGAACATCTGTTCGATAGTCTGACTCTCGTGGATCGAACACCCGTTCGTGTCACACCCGGATCATACGGTCACGGGAGTACCGCCCTCCGATTGCGGAGGGCACCGGCGGTTGCGAGCCAGGAGGCCGGGAACATGGCGAAACTCACCACCCCCGCACGGGTCGTGGTTCTCCTCACTGCCATCGTCCTGTTGCCGGTCCTCCTGCTCGCCAACGCCGTCGGCGCCAGTGTCTCCGATGACGCCACCATCCACAGCACCTATCGGGTGGTGGGCGGGGACACCCTGTGGGACATCGCCTCCGAGTACACCGTGGCCGGCGAGGACGTTCGGCGGGTTGTGTTCGAGATCCGACGTCTCAACGATCTGGACGGCAGCGTGATCATCCCCGGCCAAGTGCTACGGGTGCCGATCCCCGGCTGATCACGCAGCACACCGGCACCGCACGGGTCGCAGCCTCCGGGTTGTGGCCCGTCGGCGTTCACGGGATGAGGCACAGGGGACCCGACGCCGCCTTGGGGCGATCCGGGTAGCCTTTCCGGTTGATGCATTGCCCGTACTGCGAGGCCGAGGACACCCGGGTCGTCGATAGCCGTCCGGCCGATGGCGGCCGATCGGTGCGGCGTCGTCGCGCGTGCACCGTCTGCGGGAATCGCTTCACCACCTACGAACGATCTGAGGCTGTGCCGGTGGTGTGCAAACGGGACGGCAGGCGGGAGCCGTTCGATGCCGGCAAGGTGCTGGTCGGCATGCAAAAGGCGGTGGCCCACCGGCAGGTGCCGGTCGGGGCCATGCAGACTCTGGTGGGGGAGATCGAGGCAGGGGTACGGGAGGAGGGTTCTGAGGTCACCAGTGAGGAGATCGGTCGTATGGTCCTCGCCGGGCTGCGGGATCTGGACGAGGTCGCCTACCTGCGGTTTGCCTCGGTCTACAAGGAGTTCGAGGGCGCCGACGATTTCGAACGCGAGATGGCAGCACTCGAAGGCGACACTTCCTAGATAGGAGTCTGCCGAGCGGCGTGTAGTGCTCGCCGGACTCTCAGCCGGCGAGGATCAGAGCCGTTCCGATGTCGCGTTCCAGATCGTCGATGGCCTTTGACGTCCACGTCGCGGCAGCCTCCAGGGACCCCGAGAGATCCGATCGCAAGCCATCGACACGGTCGGCGGCTTCCCGGTGCAGGGTCCCGGCCAAAGCCATGTCGCCGTCGCGCAGTGCGTTCAGGTATGCGGCCTGCCACTCGGGCAGCCAGGCGATGAGATCGTTCACCCCGGCCCGGTGCTCGATGAGGGAATCGATGTCCGGCAGCATCAACGCCGCCTCGACGGTGGCGGCGGTCATCTCGGCCAGTCGGTCGGCGAAGACCTCGACGGAGGGCCCCTCCGTCGGCTGGGGGAGTTCGGGAAGCAGGAAGGCACCGGCGAAGGCGCGTCGGTAGGCGACGATGTCACCGAGCAGGTCGTCGATCGCCACGATGCGATCGGCAATCGAGCGCATCCGGTCCTGGATGGGCGCCAGCAGATCGGTCTCGCCTGTCGGGATGATCGGCAGCATGAGCGGGAGCGGTGCCTCTGCGGACGCCTGGAGGTCGGCAGATCGGCCGTCGAGGCAGACGAGGGCGACCAGATGGGATGCCAGGTCATCTGTCGACTCCGGGTCGGTGATCGCCGCCGCGGCGATCCGCATATCGGGCAATGCCTGCTGTACGGTCTCGAGCGCTTGCCGGTAGTCGGCCCTGCGCATTTCGGCCTGGGCCTGGGGCAGTTCCAGCACGAACTGGATTCCGAGGTAGGCCCCGGCCCCGAGGGCGAGTGCCGCCAGGATCACCGAGAACCGGAACGTGCGGCGGGACCTGACCGCCCTGGGCAGCGCTGCCGGCTCCCACCCGAGGTCCTCATCGGGAATCGGTTCATCGACGGATGACGGCGCGGCGGGAGCGCCCACGCGGGCCGGAATGGTCTCCAGCATCCCGAGGATGGTGGGTCGGGCACTCGAGTTCTTGTTCTTGCGGAGTGCCAAGGAGTACTCGCAGGTAGATACGGGCATAATCGACCCGATGGAGATACCGCTGAAGCGATTGGACCCCGGTCTGCCGGTTCCCGCCCACGCCCATTCGGGCGATGGGGGTACCGACCTGCATGCGGCGGTGGCGGTGCATCTGGCACCGGGGCAGCGTTCGACCGTGGCCACCGGAGTGGCGGTGGCGATTCCCGAAGGGTATGCGGGCCTGGTTGTGCCCCGGAGCGGCCTGGCCCATCGCAGCGGTGTCGGGGTGGTCAACGCCCCGGGCCTCATCGACAGCGGTTACCGGGGCGAGATCGCCGTGATCCTGGTCAACCACGGGGGCGAAGCCGTCGACATAGACCGGGGTGATCGCATCGCCCAACTGGTGGTGGTCCCGGTCGCCGAACAGGAGTTCATCGAGGTCGTCGATCTGCCGCCGTCACCTCGTGGCGAGGGCGGGTTCGGCTCGACGGGCGCCTGAAGGGCCCAGGGGGTCCGGTAGTATGATGTGGCCTCCCGCGGACGTAGCTCAGTTGGTAGAGCGTCACCTTGCCAAGGTGAAGGTCGCCGGTTCGAGACCGGTCGTCCGCTCCGGGGCGACCGGGTGGCCGCCCCTTTTCGGACCATGGCGGCGTGGCCGAGTGGCTCAGGCGAGGGTCTGCAAAACCCTTTACCCCGGTTCAATTCCGGGCGCCGCCTCGCCGGTGCCCGGCAGTACACTCCGGGTTCGGACACAGACCAGGGCGCTTAGCTCAGGGGGAGAGCGCTTCCTTGACGCGGAAGAGGTCAGAGGTTCAAATCCTCTAGCGCCCACTCGGAGAGGCCCTGCCGGGGCTTCTCTTTGCATGGTGCCGCCATGGCGGTCGCCTCAAGCGGCCATCCCGATCGGCCGAAACCCCTGGGGAACCGGAGTGGTTTCCCATGCCCGCGCACAACACACGCTCGACCATTGCCATTTTGGTGGGGGTGCTGGCCGGCGTGTTGTTCCTGGGGTTTGCCCTGCTGTTCGCCGGCTCTTCGATCACCGCCAGGGTCACCGACAACGCCCGCATGCTCCATTGGGCCAATGCCACTACGGCATCCGCCTCCGCGATGCGTGCCACGGTGTCACAGGCGGTCATCTTCCGGATCGGTGTCGATAGTGGGTTCAGCGACGACTCAGGGGCCCGTCGGGCGTTCGACGAGGCCGTCGTCAGCCTGGCGGCACTCGACGAGTGGATCGAGGCGGGGTCGGCTGCCGGGTTTGATGATTCAGATCTGAGCCGGGACCTGACGGCGCTGGCAACTGCCGGCCGGTCGGTCCTCGATGCGGTG
>CBDUUY010000240.1:0-3758 GCA_965370535.1 uncultured bacterium | reverse complement strand
CCGCGGGGCCCCCGCCGCGGGGGGGTGGGGGGGGGGGCCGCGGCCGGGGGGGGGGGGGGGGGGGGGGGGCCGGGGGGCACGGGGCGGATGCCGAGGGCGAAGTGACGGCGGCACGCACGGCCATGCCCTGGACCATCAGCACCACCTCCTCCCAGTTTGCCCGGACGGCGCACCGCCCGCAGAAGTACTCTCCACCGCGCTGGGCGACCGCGCTCTCCCCACATCTTGCACATGGCATGAGACAGATGTCGGCATCACGCTGCCTCATCTTGAGGGTCCCGGTCAGTCCTCCAGGCTCTCCTCGAGCAGCATCGCCAGATCCTTGACGACAACTTGCTCTTCGACGCCCAACTCCCTGATGCCATCGTCGAGCATCACGAAGCAGAACGGGCAACCGGTGGCGATCTGGTCCACACCGGTGGCGACCGCCTCCTCGGTGCGCTCGATGCTGATCTTCTTGCCGGTCTGCTCCTCCATCCACATCTGCGCCCCGCCGGCGCCACAGCAGAAGGCATCGGCGCCCGAGCGTTCCATCTCCACGTACTCGCCGCTCACCGACTTGACGACGGCCCTGGGAGCATCGAACTCATCGTTGTGGCGCCCCAGATAGCACGGGTCGTGGAAAGTGCTCTTGGCCGCGCCTGCCTTGGGAGTGATCCTCCCCTCGGCGATCAGATCCATCAGCAACTGGCTGTGGTGTACGACCTCGTAATCGCCCCCGAACTGGGGGTACTCGTTGGCCAGTGTGTTGAAGCAGTGGGGACACTGCGTGATCACCTTGGTGATGCCCAGATCGTTGAGAGTCTGGATGTTCTGCAGCGCCAACTGCTGGAACACATACTCGTTGCCGGCCCGCCGGGCCGGGTCGCCGGTGCACAACTCCATGGGGCCGAGGATGCCGAAATCCACTCCCGCCTTGTTCAGCAACTTGGCGGTGGCCACGGTGACCTTGCGATTGCGGTCGTCGAAGGAACCCGCACACCCCACCCAGTACAGGTACTCGGCCGTCACCCCGGACTCGCCCAGGATCTTCACCTCAAAATCGAGGCCCTCCGTCCAGGCCGCCCGGTCCTGCTGGCTCATCCCGTAGGGGTTCGATGAGTTCTCCATGCTGATGAACGCCGAGCCGAGCTGCTCCGGGAAATCGGCCTCCATGAGCGCCAGGTACCGGCGCATGTCGAGGATCTTGTCGACGATCTCGATATCTACAGGACAGATCTCATCACAGGCCCGGCAGGTCGTGCATGCCCACAACTCGGCCGCCGTGATGCGCTCGAACACCGAATCGGACGAGATGGTGATCTCACGATCGGCGCCCACGGGCGGGGATACGGCCGGGGTGCCGCTGGCGGCAGCCACCTCACCCAATTTCAGGACGATCTCGCGGGGGTCGAGGGGCTTGCCGGTGTAGTTGGCAGGACAGACCGAAGTGCAGCGGCCGCAGACCGTGCAGGCGTCGGTGTCGAGCAACTGCTTCCAGGTGAACTCTGATATGAGGGAGGCGCCCACCGTCTCGATGTCGGTGGCCTCCATCAGGTTGGGCATCTCCCTCATCGCCCCCTTGGGGCGGTCCCTCAGCGCCAGCGCCATGTTGGCCGGGGAGATGAGCGCATGGCGCAGTTTGGTGGTGGGCAGCAGGATCAGGAAGGCGACGAACGTGAACACGTGGGCAATCCACATCGCCTGGTGGGTGCCTGCAGCCACCGTGGCGGGCACCAGGTACGACAGGTAGTAGCCGGCGAACGACCACACCTCGAAGGCGGGGCGGCCGTCCATGGCGATCCGGGCAGCCTCCGTCGCCAGTCCGGTGATGCCTATCAACGCCAGCACCAGCAGAATCCATGCATCTTCGGACTTGGTCTTGAGCCTGATGCGCCACGGCTTGAAGCCCCACCGCCGTACCGCCGCCCAGACCAGGCCCACCAGGAACACCACCGCCGCTGCATCGAGCACCAGTGAGTAGCCCTGATAGAAGCCGCCTTCGATGAACTTGAGGTTGCCGGGCAGCAGGTGGTCCAACTCAACGATGATCGTGCCCACCAGCAGCACCACAAAGCCGTAGTAGATCATGCTGTGCATGATCCCGGCGGCCCGTTCTTTCAGCACCGAGGCCATGATGAGCCCGCGCCACAACTCCTTGAGCCTGCCCCCCCAGTGTCCGGTGCGCCGATCGGCGCCGCCCCGTTCCCAATTGCGGGCCCGGATGGCAAACAGGTACGCAGTCAACCCCAGGAAGGCGCCGACGCCGATATAGAAGAGCGCCACCACCGCATCGGGCACGTTGCCGAACACCTGCCTGCCGACCTCCGGGTCGTAGTGGTCCGGCAACGTGCCGAGCCACCAGAAGCCCATGATCACCAGCGGGGCGAGGACCACCAGGGCCATCAGGATCCTGGAAAAGGCGATCCGGCGGCGGGGTTCCATGACGTTCCTTCCGGTGGGCTCCAAGCCAGGCTACTCCTGCTGAAGCGGCCCGGACCGGGGGCAAACGGCCCAAACGTCAATCAAAAACGGTCCATCCGAGTGGCCGATCTCAGGGGGACGGAAGCAGATTGACGAGGATCTATCCGCGGACGGAGATCGACCCTGTCGAGAGGCTCGTACGATCTCCTTGCTCTCCCCCGTGGCAACGGGGGAGAAGAGGATTCCGGCCCGTCAGGCCATCTGGAGCATCCCCCCCAACAGCCGTCGAGGCCGGGACCCCGAAGATCCCCGGAATGCAGGAGGCGCCGCCCCCCGCACCGGGCGGCGCCACGGGAGTCGTGGGGATGGGCCACCCCCACACCCCCAACTCCCCGCCCCCCACCCCCACCGCCATCACGGCCCCAGAGTGCCCGCGACCCCCCCGCAGTTCGATCTCGGCGCCCTCGGGGGTCGCCTCACGCAATTCGGCACGGGCCATCGCCTGGGCCTTGCGGGCTTCGATCTTGTCCTCGACCTTGTCGAGGCTGATGCCTTCGTCACCCATCGTCGCCGACACGGCCTCCACGGCCTTGTTGACCGACTCCTGCATCTTGGCGGCCTGAATCGAGCCGAGCAGCTCCATCTTCCTCGCCATCAACTCCTGCAGCCGCATGGCGTTCTGCTGCACCGCCTTCTTGGCGTTCTCCGCCTGCCCGATAGCCGTCTCGTACTGGCTCTTCATCTCGGCCAGCATGTTCTCGGAGGCTTGCAGTTTCATGGCCAGGGCCTGGGCGGAGCGGGTCCACTTGTCGGCCGCGGCGCTGTCGCCGGCCGTGGTGGATTCCTGCGCCTTCATCAATGCCTGCTTGGCCAGTTCGCGGGCCTCGCCCACATCATCGGCGGACCGCTCGATCTTGCTCTCGAGTTGTGTGCGATGGGCGACGACTTTGGCTGCCTGATTACGGAGATCCTGATCGCGCTTCCGCGCCTCATCGATCGCCTGTTTGATCTCGATCTCGGGATCCATCATGTCCTCCGCCTTGCTGCGGAAGAGAGCCTTGATGTATCCCCAGAGACGCTTCATGAAACCCATAGCTCGGTCCTTCTGGTCGCGTTGAACTGTTCTGACTGGAGGCCAATCTTAGGTCGTGCCGACAGCGGGTGGAGAAGTCGCACACCCGGGCAGAGAATCTAGCCGACGAGAGTCCCCGGGCGCCTGCCGGAGCCCTCAGACCCAACCCTTCGCCGGGGCTTCTAGCGGCGGCGCCGACGGCTGCGCCCTGCCCTGCTGCGCTTGGAGGCCGACGATCGGGATGATCCCGACGATCGAGACGACCCGGACGACGTGCGGCTGG
>CBDUUY010000239.1:0-3761 GCA_965370535.1 uncultured bacterium | reverse complement strand
GAACGGCCGGATCTCCGACAGCGCCACAGAGGAGAGCACCAGGCCGAGTTCCTCTCTCCGCCGGTAGACCAGCAGTACCGCAAACCAGACGGCGCCCACCCACTGGGCGGTCAGGGTGGCCCAGGCGGCCCCGGCCACTCCCCAACCCGCTGCAAAGATGAGCAACGGATCGAGCACCAGGTTGATCCCATTGATCCCCAGGGTCACCACCAGGGGAGTCCTGGTGTCCTGGTGACCCCGGAAGATGCCGTGGCAGGCTCGCACCACCAGCACCGCCGGGGCGGCCAATGCCCGAATCCGGATGTAGGCGGCCGCCTCACTGCGCAGCACACCATCGGCACCCATCGCCCCCAGGATCGGCTCCGTGAGAGCGATCAACGCCCCGGCCACCAAGACCCCGGCAACCACGGCCACCACGATCGCGGCAAGAGCCGACCTCCCGGCCCTTGCACGATCACCCGCCCCGACCGCACCGGCCACCAGGGTGGTGGTGGCGTACTCCAGGAAGCTGAAGGCGACAAAGGCCAGGCCGAAGACCGCCGTCGATATGCCCAGCGCTCCGAGAGCCTCCTTGCCGATCCTCCCGACGAAGGCGGTATCGACCAGGCTCAGGACCGGATCGGCCACCAGGGCACCCAGCGCAGGGATCGCCAGCATGGCGATCGCCCGATCGTGGCGTGATCGCAGCGACCAGGCGCGTTCGGTCACGGCGCCGGTGTCTTGTCGGGATGCGGGCACCGGTCCCGCAACGGGCACTCCCAGCAACGGGGCATCTTGGCGTCGCAAACCTCGCGGCCGAACTGGATGAACCTCATCGAGATCCCACCCCAATCCCTGCGGGGGAACAACGCCTTGAGATGCCCCTCGATCTTCACGGGATCGGTGCTGGGGGTCAGGCCGAGCCTCTTGCTCACTCGCTTGACGTGAGTGTCCACGGCGATGGCAGGCTGCCCGAATACCTCCGCCAACACCACGCTGGCCGTCTTGCGGCCCACCCCTCGCAGTTTGACGAGTTCGTCGATGTCGTCGGGCACCGCCCCGCCGTAACGGTGCTCGACGTCTTCGCTCAGAGCGATGATCGACTTGGTCTTCTGCCGATAGAAGCCCGTCGAGAACACCACCGCTTCGACCTCCTCGGGATCGGCCGCCGCCAGATCGGCCGGCTCCGGCCACCGGCCGAACAGAATGGGGACGACCTTGTTGACCACCACATCCGTGGTCTGGGCGCTCAGAGTGGTCGCGACCAGCAACTGCCACGCATCGGCATAGTCGAGTGCGGTGCCGATCTCCGGATAACGTCTCTTCAGACGATTGAAGATCGTCCTGCCGTTCCGGCGCTCTTCGGTGGTCGGTGCATCCGTGGACATCGGCGGCGATGGTACCGCTGCACCCGGCACCGAGACTCCGGCCACCCCGCTACGCCCGGGGCATCGCAGAGGGATAGTGGCCGCCCCGCTCACTCGATCGCCGGAGCCAACCTGAAAGACCCGCCCGTGCTCGTGCTCGACGAGGCCACCTCATCGGTGGACAAGGAGACGGAGGCCGCCATACAACGGTCGGCGGCTCTGATCGTCGGGGGATGCACTACCGTCGTGATCGCCCACCGTCTCTCTACGATCCGCCATGCCGAGCAGATTTGTGGGCCGGACGGAGGCCACCCGGCCCACGCCGGCCAGGCGGCCTCATCCGCCACGGCGGCATCTACGGAGTGCCGTGGGCGGTGCAGACCGGTGAGACAATCCACCCGGAGGTGAAGGGCTGATGGGCCGAGGTGCCGAGATGCTGAGGAAGGCCGTCATCACCGACGGCCGGGTCGAAGGCCCGCTGCTGATGGTCGATGGTTTCCTCAACCACCGGGTAGACCCAATCCTGCTGCAGGCCGTCGGTGTGGACCTGGCAGAGCGATACGCCGCAGAGGCTCCAGACATCGTGCTCACCGCCGAGGCCAGCGGCATCCCGCCTGCCATCAATGCTGCAGCCCACCTGGGGGTGCCGATGGTCTACGCCAAGAAGTACCTCGGTCCCGGCGACAGACACGTCTTCTCCCGTGAGGTGATCTCGCCGACCAGGGGAGCCGAGTACCGGGTCGAAATCTCACGACGGGTCTTGGGAGCCGGTCTCCGTGTGCTGATCATCGACGATTTCCTGGCTGGTGGACGCACCTCCGAAGCACTCGGTGAGATCACGGAAGAAGCGGCGTGCACCGTGATCGGATTCGGGTTCGCCATCGAGAAGCGATTCACAGGCGGCCGGGATCGACTGGCCGCGCGCGGATGGCCGGTGCACTCCCTCGTCGAGATCATCTCCCTGGACGGTGGCGAGATCTCACTGTCCGGTTGAATCACCGCTGCGATCGCTCCGATCAGCACGACCCACCGCCCGGCCGCATGTCTCCCCTCCCGGGATGCCCCACGCCGGGCAGAGACGGTGACCGGCCACCGCCCGCGGTGCCGCTAGGCTCGCGCCCCGCAGCACCGGGGAACCGAGTGGATCGAATCATCAGCGCAGGAACCCGAGCCGGATCGTCGAGACTGGCCTTTCACGCGTCCCGGATCATCATCGACGCCGGCGTGCTGATCGTCATGGCCGCGATGAGCATGCCCTTCGTGACCACCGACGGCGCCGACCGCTCCTCCATTGCCGCCGATGCCTTGCCGGTCATCATCCTGCTGGCCCCCGTCTTCCTGATCACGATGATCCCCGACCACTCCCGCCCCATCCCGACTCCGTTCGGGTGGCTGTCTCTGATCCTGGGTATCGCGGCATTCCCCTACGCCATCGTCAAGTACCTCGATGCCGGTGCCCTCGCAGAGACCCTGGGCGGTGACATCGGATTCGGAGCCCGCCTGCTGGTCTTCGGCACGTTCGTCACAATCGTCGGCATCGGGGTCGGCCTGGCCCGAAATCTGCTGCGGCTCCCCTCCGGTGGCACCTACTCCGCCCGGCGGGCTGCACCCGCCCGCAAGGCCCCATCGCAGGAGACCCCCCGCCGGAAGACCGCCCGGGGGCAGACACCCCGGCCAGGGCCCCGCCGGACCGGTGACGCCGCGCCCGGCTCTGCCTCATCTGGAACCGATCCGGCAACTCCCCGGCTCCGGACCGGGACGACTCCCCCGGGCCGGGCAGCCCAGCCGACCCGGCCATCCCGCCCCGCCGATCCCGGCGAGCGGTAGGTGCACCGCTCCAGGCGCACCCTTCTGTTCGGCACCCTGTTGACGGCCCTGGTGATCCTGCTCCCCGTCGCCGATCTGCCGACCCTGGGAGCCATCAACGGGATCGATGGAGATGCCTGGCCGGCGCTGATCCCGCTCGGATCAGCGCTGGTGCTGTTCCTCATAGGCGACAGGGTCGAGCCTCCCATGGCCACCATCACTGTGATCGCGATCGTGCTGACGGCCGCCGGCCTGGGTTTCTCGATCATCAAACTGCTCGATGCCCACCGGGCGGTGTCAGATGCGGGCGGCAGCGTCGCGATCGGTGCTTGGGTGCTGCCGCTCACATCCGGAGTTGCGGTCGTCGGGGCATTCCTAGGCCTGAGCCGCAGGGTGGCCTGACCCCGGCTACAGATCCGGCGGACCGGGGGGCATCGGGGTCTCGTACAGTTCCCGCTCCTTGCGACGATCCACGATGCGCTGAGCGTGCAGGGCCAGACGGAGCAGGAAGAGCAGCAGGAAGAGCCCGAGCGTGAGCCCTGCGGCCAATTCGGGGCCGCTGAAGTAGGAGGTGTGGCAGGACGCCAGTCCTCCGGGGCAAAGGCCCCA
>CBDUUY010000238.1:0-3781 GCA_965370535.1 uncultured bacterium | reverse complement strand
CATCCACACCGACCACATCGGTTCGTCCATCGAGGCCGGTATCGCCGAGGGGACCCCGCACCGGATCGTCGTCACCGACCTGCTCGAACAGGCCGCGGCCGAAGAGATCCACGGAGCCGCCACCTTCGAACCGCTTCCTGAGGCGGCCAAGGCAAAGGTGGGTCTGGTGGCAGTGGCGGCCGGCGCGGGTGTCATCGAGTTGTTCCGTGATTTCGGTGCGCAAGGTGTCGTGGTGGGCGGCCAGACGATGAACCCCTCGGTGGGGGATCTGCTGGCTGCCGTGGAGGCGGCGCCGGCCAAGACGGTGATCGTGCTGCCCAACAACAAGAACGTCGTGCCTGCCGCCGAAGAACTCGACGCACTGACCCGCAAGACCATTCATGTGGTGCCCACCAGATCGATCCCCCAGGGGGTCGCCACGCTGATCTCCTACGAGCCCAACGGCGAAGCATCGGCGATGAGCGGGGCGATGGCCGCCGCCGCCGACGCGATCACCAGCGGGGAGATGGTCCGGGCGGTTCGAGATGCCAGGACCCCGGCGGGGACGATCAGGGAGGGGGATTGGCTCGGCCTCGTAGACGGCAAGGTGCGGGTGATCACCCGCTCGGGCAGGGGGTCGGGGCTCAGGAGGAGGCTGGAGTCGTGGCTGCCGGGTTCCGGCCGCCTCTTTCGTGTGTCCGGTTCCAGGGAGGATGCGGCCCATCAGAAGGCGCTGCTCGCCCTGCTGGATGAGGTGGTGGAGGGGCATCACGAGATCGTCACCATGATCGTCGGAGCCGAGGCCGACACGACTGTGACCGAGGCGGCGGTTGCCTGGCTGGCAGAGGAACGGCCCGATACCGACCTCCAGGTGGTGGACGGCGGGCAACCCGTGTATCCGTATCTGATCGGTGCCGAGTGACCGCAGGCCGCAGTCTCGCCCATCTGGCCGGCGTCGAGATCGAGCGTGTCCAGGGCCTGGCGGGCAGACGCGGCGCCGACCTGAGGAAAGCCGGCATCGAACACGTCACCGACCTGCTGTTGCACACTCCCCGCCGATACATCGATCGTTCCCTGCAGGCCCCGCTCACCGAACTCCCGCTCGGCGAGGAGGTGACGGCCATCGGGACGGTGACGAAGGTCTCCATGCGCCGCCCCCGCCGCAATCTGACGATCGTGGAAGCCACGGTGTCCGACGGCACGTCACACCTGTTCGCCGTGTGGTTCAACCAGGCGTTCCGTGCCCGCCAACTCACCGAAGGGGCGGAGGTGGCGTTGTCGGGGAAGATCGAACGCTACCGGGGACGTCTGCAGATGAACTCACCTGACGCCGATGTCCTCGACCGGCCTTCGGAGTCTCTGATCACCGGCAGGGTGGTGCCTGTGCACCCGAGCGCAGGGGGAGTGGGGCCCGGGTGGCTGCGGCGAGCGGTGCACAACGCACTGCTGCGCTCCAGGCCCATTTCCGAGCCACTGCCCGACGACATGCGTGACCGTCTGGGCCTCATCGGGCGGGATCGGGCGATCTCCGACATCCACTTCCCCGAATCCCTCGATGAGGTAGGCCCTGCCAGGGATCGGCTGGTCTTCGATGAGTTGTTCCGTCTGGAGGTGGCGCTGGCGATCCGCAAGCATCGCCAGATCCAGGAGGCCGATGGCATCGAGCACACCGTCAGCGCAGGACTGGTCGAGTCGTTCATCGAATCGCTGCCCTACCGGCTGACGGGTGCCCAGCGGCGGGTGATCGGCGAGATCCAGAGCGACATGGCCTCTCCACATCCCATGCACCGCCTCCTGCAGGGCGAGGTCGGGTCGGGCAAGACCGTCGTGGCGATGGCCGCCCTCCTCACCGGTGTCCAGGGCGGTCACCAGGGAGCCGTCATGGCTCCCACCGAGGTGCTTGCCGAACAGCACTACCTGGGACTGATGCCACTGGCAGAGATGGTGGGCGTACGGATGGGCTTGCTGACCGGGAGCTCCGCCGGCCGTGCCGCCGTGATCGAGTCTGTCGCTGCGGGGACCCTCGACATCGTGGTGGGCACCCACGCCCTGATCCAGGAGGGGGTGCGCTTCGATCGACTGGGCATAGCCGTCGTGGACGAGCAGCACCGGTTCGGGGTGCACCAGCGGGTCAGCTTGCGGGAGAAGGCCGATGGTCCCCAGCCCGATCTGCTGATCATGACGGCCACTCCTATACCCAGGACGTTGTCGATGACCCTGTACGGCGACCTGGATGTGTCGATCCTCGATGAACTGCCTGCAGGCCGCCGGGAGATCAAGACGATCTCGACGGGCAAGGGGCCCGGCGACCTGCAGCCCGTCTACGACCTGATCCGCAGCGAGGCGGCAGCAGGGAGGCAGGCCTTTGTGGTCTGCCCATTGGTGGAGGACAGTGACAAGCTCCAGGCCGCATCGGCCACCGCCGAGTACGAGCGGTTGCAGGGGGTCTTCGAGGATCTCAGGGTGGCGCTTCTGCACGGCCAGATGAGGTCGGCGGACAAGGAGGCTGTGATGTCCCGGATGCGTTCCGGGGAGATCGATGTGCTGGTGGCCACCACGGTGATCGAGGTCGGTATCGACATCGTCAACGCCACTGTGATGGTGGTCGAGGACGCCGACCGGTTCGGGTTGAGCCAGTTGCACCAGTTGCGGGGGAGGGTGGGACGCGGCGAGCACGCCTCCACTTGTGTGCTGGTCACCGATCCCACGACCCCGGAGGGACGGCAGCGGATTGCCGCCATGTTGTCCACTACCGACGGGTTCCGTCTTGCAGAGGAGGACATGCGAATCCGTGGCCAGGGGACCGTGTTCGGCGCTCGCCAGGCCGGCATGCCCGACCTCAAGCTGGCCGATATCCTCGAGGACGTGGACACACTGATCTCGGCCAGGCGGGAGGCGTTCAAACTGGTGGCTGATGACCCGTCACTGGAAGGGAACCCGGAGATCGCCGAGGAGTTGCAGGCGCTGCTCGGCGATGAGGTCGAATGGCTGATGATCTCGTGAGATGAGGATCATCGCCGGCCTGGCCAAGGGCAGGAGGCTGCGGGGGCCCGAGGGTGAGGGGACTCGTCCGATGATGGACCGCGTTCGAGAAGCCCTGTTCTCTTCCCTGGGGCCACTGGTCGAGGATGCCGAGGTGCTGGATCTGTTCGCAGGGTCGGGCAGTATCGGATTGGAGGCCCTCAGCCGGGGTGCCGGCAGGGTGGTGTTCGTAGAACGGGGGCGCAAGGCACTGGCTGCGCTTCGGGGCAATGTGTCGGCGGTGGGGTTGGGCGGTGAGATCGTGCCGGGCGACGTCTCCCGTCATCTGGCGGAGACCGTCGATCGATTCGATCTGGTGTTTGTTGACCCCCCGTATGACGTGCCGCTAGCGTTCGTGGAGGAGGTCCTCGCCATGGTCAAGGAGAGGCTGAGGACGGGAGGAGTGGCCGTGGTGCATCGCAGGGCCGATACGGGGACGCCGGACGTCCCGGGTCTCGAGATGGTGGACCGGCGGCGCTACGGCGACACCGAGATCACCCGGTTTACGACTGAGGAGGACCGTTGACCACCGCTCTGGTACCCGGCAGTTTCGATCCGCCCACCAGAGGTCACATCGATGTGATCTCTCGCTGTGTGACCATCTTCCAACGTGTGGTCGTCGGGGTGGTCCTCAACCCGTCCAAAGAGCCCATGTTCACATCGGAACAGCGCCTCGAGATGCTGCGTGTCTCGTGTGCCGAGTGGCCCACCGTCGAATTCGTCGCCTTCGATGGCTTGCTGGTGGACTGCGCCCGGGATGTCGATGCCCAGGTGATAGTCA
>CBDUUY010000237.1:0-3790 GCA_965370535.1 uncultured bacterium | reverse complement strand
TATGACAACGGGCCCCATCCTGGAACCACTCGGATTTGGCGAGATTCTGGACGCCGGTTTCCGGCTGTGGCGGAACTACTTCCGCACCTTCATAACCGTGGCTGCCGCCCTCACCTTGCCCGTCATGTTGATCAACGCCTATGTGACCTGGGATCAGGTACTGGCCATCAGGGATGGTCTCCTCCTGGTGGCGAACGTCGAGAGCTTCGAGCGCACCCAGTTGATCCTCTCCCTGGCCGCGATAGTGACCACGCTCGTCACCCACGCTGCCATCATGCTGGTGGCTGTTCGCGGCTACCTGGGTCGACCCACCAAGCCGGTGGAGGCGTTCCGTGTGGTGATGCGGCGGGTCTTCCCCCTCCTCGGCCTGCTGATCCTGATGGTGCTCGGGATGATTGCCGGATTCTTGGCGCTCATCATCCCCGGAATCTTCCTCGCGATCGCCTGGCAGTTGGCGCTGCCGGTGTTCTGGGAGGAGAGCCTGAGCCCGTTGGATTGCCTGGGTCGTTCGTACAGGCTGGTCAAGGGGCGTTGGTGGACGCTATTTGGCATCTCCGTCGTCATCTGGATCATATTGATGGTGTTCTCCCTTTTCGGTATGACCGTGCTCTTTGCATCCTGGATCGGTGACAGCGTGATGCTCTACGTCATCGTGAATGGGGCGATGACGGCCATCTCCAGCATTGTCCTGGTACCGATGTTCCCGGCGATCGTCACGGTCTTCTACTTCGACAGCCGGGTCCGCAAAGAAGGCTTCGATGTCGAGTTCGAGGCCAGGAGACTAGATCAGGGCGATCCGGGTCCGGCATGATCCGGGCGGCGCTGCTCGCCGTCCTCCTGTTCACTTCCGGGGGCACCGGCGATGCACCCGGCCTTGCAACGGCACTCAGCGAAGTGGCCGATCTCGCCGAACGGGCCATGGAGGATCCCGCCGCCCGCCGTCAACTCTCCGAGGTGACGGACATCGACGGTCGTCCCGTCGATCTCGGTCCGCTCCTGGAAGGCAGCGAGGAAGAGATCCTGTTGCGGCTCCAGACGCTGGCGCTCACCGGTGGTGAGACTGCGGTGGACACTGCGGGTGCCGCCCAAGATGCCGACCTGATCCTCTCCGAAGCACGCTTCAAGGATCTCGACTCCGCCACAGGCCCCAGCTTCACCGAGGGGGCTTCGGAGTGGTTGTTCGATCGTATCCCCGCTCCCATCTCGACGATCCTCGGGTCGTGGGGATTTTGGGTGATGTTGGGCGTCGTAGTGGTGGCGCTCTCGCTGTTCCGAACCCGATGGTCGAGGGGTGCGTCCGGGTGGGACCACTCCGCTGCAGGGCACGCCGGCACGGCGTCGAAGGCGGTCCCGGGTGACCTCGAGCGGGATGCGGATACCGCCGAGAAAGCCGGCGACTTCGTGAGCGCCGTACGGCTGCGTTTCCGGGCGGGTCTCTCCCGGTTGCGGGCCGCCGGCCTGATCGGTGATGAGAGCACCACCAGCGCCGGCCAACTCCGCAGTGTGATGCCGGGCCCTGCCGTCGATCGGTTGTCGAGGACATTCGAACGGATCGTCTACGGCACCCACCCGGCGACGGCCGCCGATGCCGTGGCATCGCGTCGGGATTGGCAGGCCGCCCTGGCGGCGGTGGTGAGCGACGGTGGCTGAGGACCGCCTCTTGAGGTCGCGAGGGGGGATGACGCTGCTGGTGATCATCGTGGTGCTCTCCCTCATCTACGTCTTCACGATGCCCAATGAGGGGGGTGCACCGGACGGCTCGTCGTACGGCACTCAGGGCGATGGCGCTGCCGCCCTTGCTGCGCTGCTGGAACGTCGCGGGTACGACGTGGAGCAGAGACGAGTCCCCTTCTCAGAGTCGGCCCCGGGCCGGGATGTCACCGTCATCGTCTTCGATGCGGGCAGTTTGGATGAGGCGGAATCCGCATCTCTGGAGCACTTCGTCCGACGCGGGGGCCGTCTGGTCGTGGTCGGCACCGATCCCGGGTTCATCGTCCCCGATCGGGTGACTGCCGGGTGGGAACTCAACGTCTACGGGCCCTGGTTCCCGGATCCGGGTTTCGCCGGAATCGACACGATCACCGCTCCGGGTGGAGAGGTGTGGTCCGATCCCGGCGGTCTGGTCCCGCTGTACGGCGATGACCGGCACACCCTCGTGGGCATGGCCGCCCTGGGCGACGGCGACCTGTTCGCCATCTCGGACCCGGCCACCCTCTCGAACAGGGGTCTCGGAGTCACCGACAACGCCGCCCTGGCGGTCGCCGTCGTCGGGCCTCCGGGGAAGGTGGAGTTCGCCGAGCACGTGCACGGTTATGGCCCACTCTCGGGTCTGGGGGGCCTGCCGGTTCGCTGGCAGTGGGCCGTGGGTGGCCTGGCGGTGGCTGCGGCTCTGTTCATGGTGGCCAGGAGCCGGAGGCTCGGCCCTCCGTTGCGCGCCGCCAGGGCCCTCCCGCCGCCCCGGGTTCGATACGTAGACGCCCTCGCCGCGGGATTGATGAGGACCAGGGATCGGTCCGGGACCGGACGGGTGCTGGAATCCGAGATACGGCACCTGCTCGAAGCACGGGGGGTCGGCGTCACCGACTATCAGGCACTCGAACGCCTCACAGCGCGCGTTGGACTCGGCGAGAATTCGATCAGGGATGCCCTCGAAACCGATGACGGTGAGGCCGCCCTGCTGAACAGGGCCCGTGTCATCGCGAGACTGTCGAGGAAAGGGCGGTGATCATGGAAGAACCGATGCAAGAGGTACGGAACCGGATCGGCGAAGCGGTCGGCCGGGTCGTGGTCGGCCAGGAAGGGGTCGTCGACGCACTTCTCACCGGCTTGTCGGTCGGCGGGCACATCCTCCTGGAGGGTCCGCCGGGTGTGGCGAAGACCCTCCTGGCGCACTCCTTTGCGCTGGCTACCGGCCTGGCGTTCCAGCGGATCCAGTTCACGCCCGACATGCTGCCGTCCGACATCACCGGCACCATGAGCCTGCGCGGTGGCGATCTGGTGTTCCGGCCGGGCCCGGTGTTCTCCAACATCGTGCTGGCGGATGAGATCAACCGGACGCCGCCGAAGACCCAGGCAGCCCTGTTGGAGGCAATGCAGGAGCGGCACGTGACCGTGGACACCGAGGTCCACCTGCTGCCCGACCCGTTCGTGGTGGTCGCCACCCAGAACCCCATCGAGTACGAGGGCACCTACCCATTGCCCGAGGCGCAACTGGACCGTTTCCTGATGAAGGTGCAGGTCGGCTATCCATCGGAGGCCGATGAGATCAGCCTGATAGGCATCCCCCGAGATGGCCTTCGGGACAGCAGACTCGACGAGATCGAACCGGTCACGAACCCGGAGGCACTGCGGGCCATCCGTGACCTCGTGGCGGCGACCACCATCACTCCCGAGGTCATGGCCTATGCCGTCCGGATCATCCGGACCACGAGAGAGTTGCCTGCGGTGCAGTTGGGCGCCAGTCCGAGGGCAGCCGTGCACCTGGTCGCTGCAGCGCGTGTGACGGCGCGTCTCGCCGACCGCGACTTCGTGACGCCCGATGACATCGCCGCGGTTGCGCCGGATGTGCTTCGGCATCGGCTCCTGCTGCGGCCGGAGGCCGAACTGGATCGATATCGGACGGAGGATGCGATCGGCGCTGCTCTGGCCTCCGTGCCCATCCCCAAGTGATCCCCACCGTCCGGGCCGCCGCCCTGGTCGCCGGTGCCGCAGTTGCGTCGATCCCTCTGGGTTCCGGCGTGCTTCTGGCCGGGGCGGTTGTGGTGGCGCTCGGCATGGCAGCCGACTGGTG
>CBDUUY010000236.1:0-3798 GCA_965370535.1 uncultured bacterium | reverse complement strand
TTCTACCACTCGGTCAACGTGTGTCTCCTCACGTTGACGCTCGGCGGGACCCTGAGTTTTGACGACGATGCTCTGCGATACCTGGGGGCTGCGGCTCTTCTCCACGACCTCGGCAGGGTGCTGCTGGGAGAGGTGGCGTTGACCAAGCAGGGCAGCCTTACCGCCGAGGAATGGGCACAGGTTCGGCTCCACCCGCAGGAGGGTGCGGAGGCGATCCTGGCGGCCTCGGGCGCCGGCCATGAGGTCGCTGCCGCCGTCGCATTGGAGCATCACGTCAGAGTGGACGGCGAGGGCTACCCCGATCTGGGAGGGAGGACACCGCATCTGTTCAGCCGCCTGGTGGCGGTGGCCGACGCCTACGACGCCATCACCAGTCGCCGTCCTCACCGCCCGGCCCGCACCCCCCACGACGCGATGCAGATTCTGGCCGATGACGCAGGCAAGGCCTTCGATTCCGATGTTGTGGCTGCCTTCGCCCACATGATGGGGGAGTACCCACCCGGTTCTCTGCTGCGAATCGGCAGCGGCGAGGTGGTCATGGTCACCGGGAGCGGGTCGTCGTCCAGTGCCCTGATCGTCAACGACTCCACAGGCCACAGGCTCGAGGCCCCGGAACCGGTGGAACTGGCCGACCGTGAGATCGTCGGCCCGGTCCTCGCAGATGAGGCTGGTATCGAACCCGCCGAGATGCTCGAAGCAGTCGAGGCTTGAGCCACCGCCCCTGAGGCCGTCTTCCACTAGGGACGCGCACCGATATCATGTACGAGTTATGCCCCTTCTGAACAGACTGTTGAGCGCCGGCGAGGGCAAGAAGATGAAGGAACTGTTGGCCCTCGCTGAGAAGGTCAACGCTCTGGAGCCCGAGACACAGGCGCTGACCGACGAACAGATGCGCGCCAAGACGGTCGAGTTACGGCACCGCCTCGACGGGGGTGAGACTCTCGACGATCTCGAACCCGAGGCCTATGCGCTGGTGCGTGAGGCGGCCTGGCGGGTACTGGGCCAGCGTCACTTCGATGTGCAGGTTGTGGGCGCCGGAGCACTGCACCGCCACAAGATCGCCGAGATGAAGACCGGTGAGGGCAAGACCCTGGTCTCGACGATGCCGGTGTATCTCAATGCGCTCCCAGGCAAGGGCGTCCACATCGTGACGGTCAACGACTATCTGGCCGGCCGCGATGCGGAGTGGATGGGTGGCGTTTATCGATTCCTGGGCCTGACGGTGGGATTGATCCAGTCGGACATGTCTCCCGATGAGAGGCGCCCTGCCTACCAGTCCGACGTCACATACGGCACCAACAACGAGTTCGGCTTCGACTACCTGCGCGACAACATGGCGATGACTCCAGCGCAGATGGTGCAGCGGGGTCACAACTTCACCATCGTCGATGAGGTGGACTCGATCCTGGTCGACGAGGCCCGTACGCCGCTGATAATCAGTGGCCGCGTG
Organism: uncultured bacterium; assembly: GCA_965370535.1. Lineage (GTDB taxonomy): Bacteria > Actinomycetota > Acidimicrobiia > Spongiisociales > UBA11373 > JAHJML01. The sequence continues at coordinate 2,348 of CBDUUY010000236.1, read as the reverse complement.
GCAGACGTGGCCAAGTGGTACCGGGACTTCGCCCGACTGGTGCAGCGCCTGCACCGCGACCAGGACTACGAGGTGGACGAAGGCAAGCGCCAGGTGATCGCCACCGAAGAAGGCGTCTCCAGAGTCGAGCAGATGCTCGGTGTCGAGAATATGTACGACCACACCAACATCGATCTGGTCCACCACCTCGACGTCGCCCTCAAGGCCAAGGAGTTGTACGCACTCGATGTCGATTACGTCATCGCCAACGGCGAGGTGAAGATCGTCGATGAGTTCACCGGCCGCATCCTGGAAGGCCGCCGGTACTCGGAGGGCCTCCATCAGGGCATCGAGGCAAAGGAGGGGGTGCGGATCAAGGAAGAGAACCAGACCCTTGCCACCATCACCCTCCAGAACTACTTCCGCATGTACGACAAGATCGGTGGCATGACCGGGACCGCCAAGACCGAAGAGGGCGAGTTCCACGAGATCTACGGCCTCGATGTGGTCGAGGTGCCCCCCAACCGCGACATCGCCAGGGTCGACCAACCCGACCTGGTCTACATGAGTGAGGACGCCAAGTTCAACGCCCTGGTCGAGGACATCGTCGAGCGCAACGAGCGCGGTCAGCCGATCCTGGTCGGCACGGTGTCCATCGAGAAGTCGGAGCGTCTGTCCGGGTACCTCAAGCGGCGGGGGGTCCCCCACGAGGTGCTCAACGCCAAGAACCACGAACGGGAGGCGGTCATCATCGCTCAGGCCGGGCGTCTGGGTGCGGTGACCGTTGCCACCAACATGGCCGGCCGCGGTGTCGATATCCAGTTGGGCGGCAACCCCGAGGAGATGGCCAAGGTAGAGATGCGCAAGCGTGGGATCGAAGTCGACGATCCTGCCTACGAGCAGCAACTCCGCGAGGTCTTCGAACAACTCAAGGTGCAGACCCAGGCCGAGAAGAAGCAGGTCATCGAACAGGGCGGGCTCTACGTGCTGGGCACGGAGCGCCACGATTCGCGGCGTATCGATAACCAGTTGCGGGGCCGTTCCGGCCGGCAGGGCGACCCGGGGGAGTCACGGTTCTATCTGTCCCTCCAGGACGATCTGATGCGGCGGTTCGCCAGCGACCGGGTCGAGGCGATCATGCGCCGCTTCCGGATTCCAGAGGATGTGCCCATTGAGGCCAAGATGGTCAGCAACTCCATCGAACGTGCCCAGCGCCAGGTGGAGTCGCAGAACTTCGAGATCCGCAAGAACGTCCTCAAGTACGACGAGGTGATGAACACCCAGCGTGAGGTCATCTACCAGTGGCGGGGCGGCATGCTCAGGGGCCAGGACACCGAAGACCTGGTCCGGGGGTGGATCGACGAGGTGGTCGCCGACCAGGTGGAGATGAGCATCTCCGATGAGTTGGCCCCCGCGGATTGGAACTGGGACGAACTCAGCCAGCGGATCGGCCTGCTGTACTCCACCGGCCTCGGCAAGGATGGTCTGATCGGTGACGAGCCGATGACCTCCGACGTGGTCGGGGCCTACACCCGGGATGCCCAGGATGCCTACACCCGGCGCGGTGAGGAATTTGGTCCCGAGTTGCTGCGACGCTTGGAACGTACCGTCGTGCTGTCGATCGTGGACACGAAGTGGCGTGAGCACCTGGCAGAGATGGACTACTTGCGGGCCGGGATCGGGCTGCGGGCGATGGGTCAGAAGGATCCGTTGGTGGAGTACCAGCGGGAGGGCTACGACATGTTCGCCGACATGGTGTTAGGCATCAAGCATGATTCGGTGCGGTACCTGTTCCATGCCCAGATGGTCGAGCAGCCCACCCAGGCCCAGCCTAAGGTGCGTCTCCAGGCCTCGGGCGGCCAGGGGGTGGCGGTCAAGCGCCAGGCCTCAGCCAAGGACAAGGTGGGTCGCAACGACCCCTGCCCGTGCGGCAGCGGCAAGAAGTACAAGAGGTGCCACGGGGCGGCCGCCTGAGGCCTGCCGGCCCCAGGAGTCGGAACCCTTACGCGAGAACCCGGAACGACCGGCCGCATTCCTCGCAGGTGATCCTGCTGGCCAGTGGGCCGGACAACTCGTGGGCACAGAACGGGCAAGCGGTCACAGCATGGGTGGCGGGGTCGGCGTCGGGCGGCATGTCGGCGAGGCGGTGGAGGATGGGCACGCCGACCACGGCGGCGGCGGTCAGCACCAGCACGACTCCGGTGAGGCGCCAGAACATCTCGTTGTGTATCTCGCCCCAGATGGCTGTGACCAGAAGCACGCCTCCGAAGCCGACCAGCGTCTGCGTCGCTGCAACCAACCATTGATGGCGAGCATGGAGGCGGGCGGCATCGATGATGTGAAGATCTACGTGACCGTTATGGCCATCG
>CBDUUY010000235.1:0-3857 GCA_965370535.1 uncultured bacterium | reverse complement strand
CGACGGTACCGCAGGCGTGATCGAGATCCTCGGCTGATAGGAGAAGGTTCAGCAACGAACCTCCAATTGATATGACAGAACCACAGAGAATACGATCCGAGCCCATGGAGAGGGAGATCCTCTCCGAGCGTGTGAAAGACCGCATTCTCACGTGGATTCTCGAAGGAGAGATGGCACCCGGGTCTCGCATCGTCGAGACCCGGGTAGCCCGCGAGTTGGGGGTGAGCCAGGCACCGGTGCGAGAAGCGCTGCGCGACCTGGCCACTCTCGGGTTCGTGGAGACACAGCCCTACCGGGGTTCGTGGGTCCGCAAGCCCACCGAAGAGGAACTGGTCGAGGCGATCGAGGTGCGGGCCGAGTTGGAGGCACTGGCCGGCAGGCTGGCTGCCACTCGCCGGACCGAGCAGTGCATCGCCGACCTGGATCAGCTCATGGCCGAGATGGGCGAGGCAGCCGATCGTGGCGATGCTCACGATCATGCGATGAAGAACACCCAGTTCCATGAGCGGATTGTCGAGTCGGCCCACAATCGGACGCTGAGCCGCCTTTGGGCGATGCTCGAACCGTTCTGTCGCACGTACTACACGGCGTCGGTGCCGGGCATCGACTTGCACTGGCTGGCCGGCCGGCACCACGCCATCCTCGATGCGATCAAGGATGGAGATTCGGAGCGGGCCGCGGCGTGCATGCGGACCCACGCGGAGGAAGCCGCCGAGTTGATTCATCAAATGGAAACCACCGACGGCGATTGACGGCCGGCTTGCCGGTGCGATCTTCCGCCTCGTGCAGAGGGCCGTAGCGGCGGATCGGTCTCCGCCGGTTACTCGGCAGGAGAGGTTCTTGCCCCGCCCGGGCCCGATGGAGTGCGACCGATCTGACGGCTTGCACGCCGCGGAGTCCGGTCCGGGCTTGTGACGACATGACACGAGACTGAAACGAATAGGAGAGAGCCAATGGCGCAGCTATCAGAGGAGATGTCGGCCGGCGTAGCCCGGCTTCGGGTCGATGTGATCGGCTCCGAGGTTCCCGAGCACGTGCTCGAGAACATGGACTTCCTCAACTACCGGCTCGCAGCCGTCCAGTTGGAGCCGGAGGTCACTCTCGGCGATCCGGACATCGTCTGGAACAAGGACGCCGCCGAGAAGTCGGTGGCATGGGACGGCAAGATGATGCGGTTCGACGGCGACTGGGCGGTCGGCCCGTTGCAGAAGGCCATCGTCACCGTGCTGGCGCTCCGCATGGAGGCGCAGGGGTTGCACCCGTTCCACTCGGCGGCCGTGCGCTACCGGGACAAGACCGTCCTGTTCCTGGGTGGCGAGTCCAACCACGGAAAGAGCATGGGTCAGATCGAGGCCTGCCGCCGTGGCGGCAAACTGGTCTCGACCGAGACGACCGTCATCGACGAGTCGGGCACCGTGGTGATGGGTTCCAAGTCGGTGTTCCTCAAGAGCCGCGCCAAGGGCACCGAGCGGGCCGACAAGGCCGCCCCCGACCGTGCCGTCGAGATCTTCTTCGGTGACATGCCCTCCTGGGAGGAGTACAACGAGCCCAGCGACGTGGATGTGGTCGTGGTACCCGCCATCGACGGGAACTTCGAGCCGAGCATGGTGGAGATGGGCCCGTTCGAGCGGCAGTTCCAGGCGCTGCACTCGCTGCAGAACTACTTCCTGCTCAACGAGTTGCTGGCTCCGGGGTGGCCGATGCCCATGGTCGACACCGAGGAACTCCGCATGAAGCGGGCGGACTTCTTGGAGCGGTTCTGCACCAGGCCCTTCTACTTCATCCGGGCGGCGACTCCCCAGTTGCTGATGGACGAGGCCGACAAGATCATCTGAGTTCGGGCCCGGCACGGCCGGGTTCGACTCCGTGAGAGAGGATCGCAATCGATGCAGCAATTCTCGTACGCGCGGCCACAGAGTGTCGCCGAGGCGTTGTCGCTGCTCGAGGAGCACGGTTCGGAGGCGGCGCTGCTCGCCGGGGGAACCGATCTGGTCATCGAGTTGCGCGAAAGAAGGAGCCATCCCAAGGTCGTGATCGATCTGAAGGGGATCGCCGAGTTGAAGCCGAAGATCTCGGAGAAGGACGGCTGGATCCGGATAACGGCTTCGACGGTCATGGCCGATGTGGCCGCAGATGGGCGGATTCGGGAGCATCTCCCGGCACTCGCCGAGTCTGCCGATGTGGTCGGTTCGGTGCAGATCCGCAACCGGGCCACGCTGGCGGGGAACATCTGCAACGGTTCCCCTGCAGCCGACTGTGCGCCGCCGTTGCTTGTCTATGGGGCTGTGGTCGAGGTCGCAGGGCCCGATGGGACCCGGCAGGTGGCCGTCGATGATTTCATCGTGGGCCCCGGCAAGGTCGCATTGCACGACCACGAACTGGTCACAGCCATCGAGGTGCCGGTGCCTTCCGGGCCATACGGGTCGGCCTATCAGCGGATGACCCGGCGCAAGGGCACCGATCTGGCATCGGTCACCTTGTGCTGCGGGGTGGATGCGGATGGTGTCACCCGTCTGTCCTACGGCAGCGTGGGTCCGCGGGCTCTCCTGCTGATAGACGAGACGGGTGTGCTCGCAGATCCCGATGCACCCGCCGACGACCGGAGGGCCCTGCTCGAGTCGCTGTTCGTCGATGCCAGTCCTTCCCGGACCTCGATGCGGGCGGGGCCCGAGTACCGGGTGGCCATGCTCCCGGTGCTCGGAGCGAGGGCTCTCCAGGCGTCGATCGAACGGCTGGCCGAAGGGATGAAGGAATGAGCGACACGGTTTCCATCGAAGTCACCATCAACGGACGCAGGCGGACGGTCGAGGTGGCGGCTCATCACACACTGCTGGACGTGCTGCGTGACGATCTCGGCCTGACCGGTTCCAAGGAATGCTGCCTGGTCGGAGAATGCGGTGCTTGCACGGTCGTTGTGGACGGCCGGGCGATGAACTCGTGCTTGATGCTCGCGGTCGAGGTGGACGGGGCCGAGGTGACCACTGTGGAGGGCCTGGCCCCGGGTGGGGATCTCAGTGCTCTTCAGCAGGCCTATCTGGATACTGGAGCCGCCCAGTGCGGGTTCTGCATCCCCGGTCAGCTGATGTCCTCTCACGCTCTGTTGCTCCAGAACCCCGATCCCACTGTGGAGGAGATCCACGAAGCGCTGGCCGGCAATCTCTGCCGGTGCGCCGGGTACGAGCAGATCACCGAAGCCGTGCTGGCGGCGGCCGCGGGGGAGGAAAAATGAGCGATCTCGTAGTAGGCACATCGCCGCACCGATTCGGCGGTCTCGATCGTGTCACAGGCCACCAGGAGTACCTGGCCGACATCCCGATGCCGGAGGCTCTGCACGTCAAACTGGTCACGCTCGACTGTGCCCGCGCCCGAATCCTCGGCATCGGCACTGAAGCGGCCTTGGATGTGCCGGGGGCCCGCTTTGTGATGACGCCCGACGATCTGCCTCAGCCGGTGCCCCGATTCGGGCCGCAAATCGAAGATAGGCCGGTGCTGGCCGTCGGTGAGACCAAGTACTACGGCGAGCCGGTGGTGGCGGTCGCCGCCGAGACCAGGGAGGCCGCCGAGGAGGCCGCTCACCTGGTGGTGGTGGAGCACGAGGTGCTCGAAGGAGGCGTCTTCAGCGTCGCCGATGCACTGGCGCCTGGTGCCGTCCTGGTGCAGGAACCTTCCTCACGCCCGGGCGACCCGTTTGCCGACACGAACATCCTGAGAGAGCACAACTTCGGCTGGGGAGATGTCGCTGCAGCGGCCGACGAAGCGGACCTGATCGTCGAGAACGATTACTACTTCCCGATGATGACCCACTTCGCCATCGAACCCCACGGTGTGATGGTGGCCCTCGACGGCGACGGCATCAT
>CBDUUY010000234.1:0-3885 GCA_965370535.1 uncultured bacterium | reverse complement strand
CTCAAACCGAGTCCACAGCCCCCGACGAACCCCACTTCTTCATCACCCACCTAGAGGCTGAGCGACCCGCACTGGAATGTGCCGGCTGCGTCGATGATCGCATCGTCGCCGGGTCGGGTGAGAGTGAGGGTCGTCTTGTTGAGCCACGTGATCTGCGGCTCCCAGTTGCCGAATCCGGGTGCGTAGGAGTAGTTGATCTCGTCGTGGTGGTAGGTGGCCCCGTTGTCCGGCGTGTACTGGATGATCTCGCGAACCCCTTTGGCCAGGCAGATCAGACCCGACTGGTTGCCGACCGAGGCGCCCACCGGGAAGGTGGCATCGGCGGTGGTTCCGCCGAACATCACCGGTTCCACGTCACAGCGGAGGTCGGGAGCCAACCCGAGCGGTTCGAACAGCGTGTAGATCGAGACCAGTTCGGTGTATGCCCCCGCCCCGGTGACCAAGAACGCCTCGTCGAGGCCGTCCTTGTTGATGTCCCGGCCCCCGATGGCCCTGGCGGCCTCGGCGCCGGACGTCGGCAGGGTGTTCACGGCTCCATAACCGGAGTCGGTCTCGACCCGGACGTACCAAGTGGACCCGACCCTGTAGACCTGCAGCGTGCCGTCCACGCCGTTGCCGTCGAAGTCGGCACTCGCCGTCGTCAGCGAGGTCGCCGATGCACTGAGAGGTTCCCCCGCTCCCGGGCAGATCAATCTGTGCCGCTCGCATGCGATCGGCGTGGAACCGGGACCGATCCTGCATCGATCCATACCCGCCCCACCGTTGGCGATACTGCCGACCGTGGCGGTGAGTTGATCATCGCCGCCCCGCCCTTTGAGGGTGGTGGACCAAGCCTGACTGACCAACCTGTCGTTGCCGAGGCCGCCATCGGCGACGTCGCCCGCCGAATCGGCCACGATCCGATCATCGCCGTCGCCGCCCAGCAGCCGGTTCACGGCCATCGGATTCCCGATGATTCGGTCATCCTTGCCGGTGCCCCTTACGTTCTCGATGTTGGAGATGGTCCCCCGGCCGCCGACCGATCCGTCGTAACTGCCGGTCGTCAGGTTGATCTCGAGCCCGGTGACCACCATGGCTTTCGTCACGCCGGAGGCGTCGAACCAATCCCGGCCGGGGCCTCCGTCGATCACATCGATGCCCTCACTGAACAGCAGTGTGTCCTTGCCGGATCGCCCGCGGAGGATGTCGTCGTAGGGGCCGCCCCACAACTCGTCATCGCCGTCACCGCCGATCAACACGTCGCGCCCGCCCCACCCGCTGAGGGTGTCGTCTCCGTTGCCTCCGAGGATCCGGTCGTCCCCCGTATCCCCGAACAGCCAGTCGTTGCCGTCGCCGCCGTCGATCCGATCCCGGCCACTTCCCCCATGGACCTCATCACCGCCCAGGCCTGCGCAGATGCGGTCGTCGCCGCCCATGCCGTAGATGACGTCGACACCGGTGGTCCCCATGATGACGTCGTTGCCCGCCGTGCCGACGGTCACCAGTCCCGGGGCGGCGATCACGATGGTCGGCGCCTTGCCGAAACAGGGGCCGATCGCCCTTGCCTCCTCTCCCCCGCTCACCAACGGGAACAGAGCGGCCATCATCACCATCACAGTGGCGGTGCGGAGTTTCACGGAGCCTCCCTCCCTGACGACACCATCAGGATGGGGGACGGACATGCACGCCGACCAGGGGCGTTTGTCACACCCTGCGGATCATTCCTCGATCAGCAGAGTGCCCGGCCGATACGTGGACCAGGCAAACCAGAAGGTGTCGAGGTGCGGGATGCGCTCCAATTGTGTGCCGGCCAGCGGTCCGTCCACTGCGAGGCCGGTCACCGTCCACGATGACCCCGTCAGGTCATCGGTGAAGCCTTCCGCCGACGGGACGAGAGCCATTGCCCTCCCGTCGGCCTCCGGCACGAAGACACCCACCGACCCGACATCACGCCCCTCACCGATGGTGCGGCTCTCGAGAGCGGTGCCCTGGCCACCGGCCCAGAGGATGACGACATCCCTGCCGCCCAGCGTCACGGGTGTCACCGACAGGCCGCCATCGGCGATGAGGGCATCCAGCGAATAGGCCAGGGATTCCTCGCCCACGGTGATTCCCACCACCCTCTGCAACTCCCGGGCACGGTCGTCGGCGACTCCCCTGAACAGGAAGGGCACACCGTTGGGGTCGTCGTACCCGACATACGGGTTGGTCCCGTAGCCGCGGGAGTACCCGGTGCGGTCCCGGTCCAGCACCTGCCCGTCGGGATAGGTCGCCTTGAAGTCCGCCCAGGCCAGCAACGGGCTGCCGATCGGTTCCAGGACCTCCCCGGTGAGTGCCCCCACCACGGCGCGGCCGTCGAAGTGGGTCCACAGCGACTCGGTGGCCCGGTCGTACATCACCAGAGCCGAATTGAACAGCATGCCCGAGGTCCCGAAGGTCGTCTCGACGCCGAGCACCTCCCGCCGGTAGCTGACTGCACTGTTGCAGAGAGGGCAGTAGGTGATGGAGACCGCCACCCCGCCGACGGTGTCGTTGACGATCTCATGCCAGATCATCACCGCCACCGGATACGCCCGCACGTCCCCATTGATGTCGAGGAACACCACGGGCTCGGCGTCGTCCAGGTACACATCGGCCTCTGCCACTGTCACGAAGAAGGGGTCGTCGAGGGGTGGGATCCCGTCGGGAGGTGGCCCCCCGGAGATGATCTGACCGATATCCACCAGTGGTGGCGGGAAGTCCGGGTGCCCGATCTCCTGCAACGCCGACGGATGGCCGTCGAGCGGACCGCCGGTCGGAGCAGCCGTGGAGACCGTCGGCGGAACCGTGGCAGCAGCCGTCGTGGTCGTGCTCGTCGAGTCCGCAGGCCCGCCCGAATCCGATCCCGCATCGGGGTCTCCACAGGCAGCGGCGACCATGGCGAACACCGCCACCAGTATCGCGAGGCGTCGGATCGAACGTTGCATCGGCTCCACCTTCCTGAGATCGTGGCCGTGTCAACGCCGCCGATGCCGGTCTTGATTCCCGAACGCGTGACGGGGCGGTGCCGCAACGCCGCCCCGTCTGTCGATTCAAGACCTCTACGTAGTGGCTGCGTGCCTGATCTCGGTCAGGTCGTCGCTGAAGTCCGTGTCGCCCTGAACGATCACCTTGTAGAGCACCCATGCGATGACCGCACCCACCGCAGGGCCGATCACATACACCCAGAACCCGCTCCAGACATCGCCGATCAACGCCGGGGCGAATGAGCGCGCCGGGTTGACCGAGGCGCCCGTAAACGGAATCCCGATCATATGAATTGCCGCCAATGCGGCTCCCATACCCAGGAACCTGGAATGGGCCTGGCTCTTGGAGAGCACCAGGATGGCAAACACGAAGATCGTCGTGAACACCGCTTCGGCGATGAACCCCTCGAATTCGTTGATGGCCGGGGAGACCCCGGTGGCGGTGGTCGCCACATCCCCCCGGCTCAGGATGATCGCAAACGCGCCTGAGGCGAGGAATGCTCCGATCACCTGCGAGGCCCAGTATCCGACCATGTCGGTGAGGCCGATCCGGCCATCGAAGAACATGGCCAGGGTGACGACCGGGTTGAAATGCCCGCCGGAGACCGGCGCTACCGAATACAGCGCTGTGATCAGGGCCAGGCCGAACGCCAGCGCGACACCAATGATCAGTGGCTCACCGGCCTACTTGATACCGAGGATCGCCCCGGTGCCGATACCAACCAGGATGAACGTGCCGAACGCCTCGGCTGTGTACTTCTGCCATGTCTTCATGCAGGAACTCCCTTCTCTCCCTCTCCTGCCGTGTGCTTCGACCCCACACGACGAAGATGCGTTTCACATGCAGGGTTGCGGGCGGCATTACGCGATCATGGGTGGCTACACCCGGGCGACACGGCGA
>CBDUUY010000233.1:0-3891 GCA_965370535.1 uncultured bacterium | reverse complement strand
CATCACGCGGCCGAGACTAGCCCGCCGGAGCGCATGCTCTTCGGCTGAGTGCCGGAAGCTAGGCGGACTCTTCGACCTCGCCGAGATTGAGGATTTGTGGTGGCCCGGGAATTCGGGTCGGTGCCGTGACCTGCCGGTCGGGATCGGGTGCGATTCCGTACTTGATGAGTAGATGCAGGTAGTCCCGTTGGTAGAAGATCTTGCAGCGGACCCCGGGGTGGTGCTCGCCGAGCAACCTGATCTTGCGGTTCTTCTTGGTGACGAGTTTCTGGCTCATCGTGGTGATCTCGATGAAGAGATCCTCGTCCGGCAGGTAGAAATCGGGCGTGAAGTACCCGACGGGTTCGGCGTCATCGTCGAATTCGATGGGGAAGGAACGTGGTTCGTACTCCCACTCGATGGCGTAGAAGTCGAGCAGACGGGCGAACTGCCGTTCGCTGCTGTGTGCGAACTCTATGAGGTCCGCAGGGGTCGAAAGATCGAGATCGGGCCTCAGGTGCTCATGCCTCCACACTCGTGGGAACGGCGGCTGGGGTGACCACGGTGGGTTCCGGGAACAGATCGTGGATCTCACCTTCGAGTTCGGCCTGCACGGGTCCGACTGCGATGCCGAAGACGCCCTGGCCGCGCCGGAACACGTCCACCAACTCATCAGCGCTGTGGGCCGCATAGATGGTGATCCCGTCCGACAGCAGGGTGACGTCTGTGAGTGGTTGGTCGCTGTTGAGTTGATCCCGCAGGATGTCCATCGCCGAGCGAATCTTCTTGAGGCTCATTCCTGCATCGAGCAGGCGTTTGACGACACGCAATTGCACGATGTCTCCGAAGGAGTACAACCGCTGGGTGCCGGATCCGCGGGCTTTCGCCAGTGATGGTTGGAGCAGGCCCGTCCTGGCCCAGTAATCCAACTGGCGGTATGTGATGCCGACGACCGTGCAGACCTGCGGCGCGCGGTATCCCTTTTCGTCCGTCACCAGACGCTCACCTCCCCGCTGAGCTTACATGACCGTAATTCCCTGCCTTGGAACTACCGGCGTGAAACTAGACGAACCGCGACAGCGTTGTCAACAACCCTTGTGGATAACTCACCCAGCCGCTCAGGTGTGGGTCTCGAAATCCTCCGGGCTGACATCCGCGAGGAAGTCCCGGAAGCGCTCGACTTCGGCTTCCTCGTCCTCGTCCTGGATCTCGACCCCGGCCTCGTCGAGCACTGAAGGATCGACAAACAGGGGAGATTCCGAACGGGCTGCGAGGGCGATCGCATCGGAGGGCCGTGCCGAGACCACAACCTCTTCATCCTCGGTTTCTCGGGCGAAGACCAGGTCGGCGTAGTAGATGCCGTCGCGGAGTTGGGTGATGACCACCCGCGACACGGTGGCGCCGAGGCTCTCGACACACAACTGCAACAGGTCGTGGGTCAGCGGCCGCTGCGGTTCGACTCCTTCGAGGGCGAAGGCGATGGCGGTGGCCTCCCCCGCCCCGATCCATATGGGGAGGAATCGAGACCCGCCCACCTCGCGCAGCAGCACGATCGGCTGGTTGGTCGGGAGTTCGATTCGGACGCCGACCAACTCGACGGGGATCGCGTCACCTGTCATGTGGGGAGCCTATCACCGGCTTCTCCGAATACCCTGGCCTCCATGAGGGATGGATCCGCCTGGAATTCGGCGAGGTCCATCACCGCCCACAGGCTGCGCAGATTCCGGAACCGGCCCTCCCAATCGAGGCCGTATCCAATCAGGAATTCGTCGCCGATCTCGAACCCCCGGTATTCGAGTGGCACATCGACGATGCGCCGGGTGCGTTTGTCGAGCAGGGTGACGGTGGCCAGCGAGGCCGGTTCTCTGGTCTGAAGGAGGCCGAGGAGATAGGACAGCGTGAGGCCGGTGTCCACTATGTCCTCCACCACGATGACGTGTCGCCCGGCGATCGAGGTCGCGCTGTCCATGGCGATGGCCACACGCCCTTCGACACCGAAGCGGGTCAACCCGAGGAAGTCGATGTCCACCCGGGGGCCCATGCTCCGACTCAGGTCGGCGAGGAAGGGAACGGCACCCTTGAGGACGCCCAGCAGCACCGGTTCTCTGCCGTTGTAGTCGGCGGCGATCTCGGCGGCGAGTTCGGCAACACGCGCCGTCAGGGTGGGCTCATCGACGACCCGGGTGACCGTCACTGATCTCCCCCGAGAAGGGGTGGCAGGAGATCACGGAATGCGGCGACCACCCTGGCATGCCCTGGGGTGCTGCCGGGAGGCGAGACCGAGTCCAGGCCTGTGGGCAGCGGTCCGATCGCCTCCAAGCGGGGAAGGATCCACTCCGGGAGCAGGATGTCGAGCGGTGTCCCCGCCACGGGTGCCAGCAGATGGTCGCCGGGCCCCAGCGTCGTCATGCCGTAGGAGAGCAGCTCGGCGGTGGCGCCGTAGTGGTCCTCGGTGCCCATCACCACGCCGAGCATCTTGCGGGATCCGAATTCGACGTAGCTGAGAAGCACACGGCCGGCTCTGGCGGTGTCTCCCGTCTTGAGGCCGGCGATGCCAGGGAAGACACCGAGCAGGCGGTTGGTGTTGGTGATGGTGATGTCGGCCCGGCTGCCGGGATTGAAAGTGATGGACTTGATCGAGGTGACCCGCAGGATGCGCTCGCGCTGTATGGCCGCCTGCCCGAGCCTGATGAGGTCGCGAGCCGTCGAGAAGTGCTGATCGGCATCCAGCCCGTTTGGGTTGGCAAAGCTGGTCGAGCGCATTCCCAACAGGGATGCTTCCTGGTTCATCATGACGGTGAACTCATCGACGGATCCGGCGACGTGCTCGGCGAGGGCTACTGCTGCGTCGTTGCCCGACTGGACGAGGAGATCTGCGAGTAGCTCCTCGACCGTCCAGCTATCCCCTTGGTTGACTTCGGGCTGGCCTGTGTACCCCACCGGGGTGCCGGCCGCATTGGCGCTGATCGTCACCGACTCGTTGGGAGCCGCATTGTCCACCACGATGACGGCGGTCATCACCTTGGTCACAGATGCCATGGCGCGTTGCGCGTCGCCGTTGACGGCGAGCAGTTCGGCGTCCCTGTCGACCGAGTAGAGAGCCCAGGAGGCCGCATCCAGTTCCGGTGGAGCTTCGGTGACGAGCGGGTTGATCGGCGGGAGTGGCAGGTCGACGGGTCGCAGCGAAGCCTGCGGCGGCGACAAGGTCAGCGACAGGAGCACGGCGGCGACGTGGATCACGTCAGGGCTCCAACAGCCTGCGCAGCTGGTCGCGGAGGAGGGCGTCTTGGAGGTCGCGGACCCCCTGGCCGGCATCGGCGAGGATCTCAGCGGCCTGCCGGCGGCTCGATGGGTTGCGATGGCGCAGCAAGGGACCCGCCAACTGGCGGATCAGGTCGGCCTCCCGGTTGGCGCCCAACTGCATCGAGCGGAGGTGGCGGGGCTCAAATCCGAGGCTCACCAACCGGTGGGCGCCCCTTGCGATTGCGAGGTCGTCCTCGGTGAAATCTGGGGTCTCGGCGCTGCCCCGCGGGCGTATCAACCCCTCGCCGATCAACTGGTCCACCAGATCGACATGGATGCCTGCCGTCCTGGCCAGCTCGTCGCGGGTCATCAGGACCCCGCTGGATGCGAAGTAGGCCTCCGCCGGTGCGCCCCCGGCGGGAGTCAGGGTCGGTTCCTCTCCGCGTTCCCAAGCGGTGAGTTTGGACTTGATCACCTTGAGAGGGAGGAAGTGGTCGCGCTGCTGGCGGAGGATGTACCGGATCCGGTCGATATCGCCGCCCTTGAACTCCCGGTAGCCGGAACTGCTGCGGCCTGGATGAATGAGTCCCTGGGTCTCGAGGAATCGGATCTTTGACACCGTGGCGTCCGGGAACTCGCCCTTGAGCAGGTTGATGGCCTCGCCGATGG